>CAJMMY010000035.1 GCA_905214605.1 uncultured bacterium
TTTGGATAACTGCTATTTAAAGCAAGAGCAGAACTATTTGATTCTGTTGGGCGCGGATACCTATGACATTCCCCATCGGGGAAAGGACGGCAGCCGGCAGGACGACCAGTCCGAGGAAGTGTACCAGTATTTTGTATGCAGTATTTGCCCGGTGAAGTCCGCAACCATGGAGCTGCGGTTCTATCATGAGGAAAATGAGTTCCACGGCTGCTCCACCGGCAACATTGTGTCCAATCCGGAACTGGGATTTTTGTTCCCGGCTTTCGATGACCGTTCGGCAAACATTTATAATGCGCTGTTTTACAGCAGAAATGCCGGGGAATTGCATCAGGAAGTGATTGATTCCGTATTCTGCATTGACCCGCCCATGTCTGCACCGGAGCAGAAAAATGTGTTCGATACGGCATTGAGCGAGAGTCTGGAAGAGGATTGCAGCTACGATGTGGTGCAGTCGGTTCATGAGCAGATTCGGGTGCGGATTGAAGACCACAAGGAAAGCAAAGACCCGGAGCCTTTGGAATTCACCGTGCAGGAAGTGGGAAACATTCTGCGGAACAGCGGGGTTTCCCAGGAGCGGGTGCAGACCTTCCAGCAGGCTTGCAAGGAACAGTATGGAGAGCAGGCGGTGCTGAATCCCAACAATTTGATTGATAAGAAGTTTGAAATCAAAATGCCGGATATTAAAATTTCCGTGGCGCCGGAGAGCAGCTATTTGCTGGAAACCCGGGTCATTGACGGACGGAGATACTTCCTTGTGCCCATTGACGGCGATGTGGAAGTCAACGGCGTGGCGGTGAAGGTGCCCGGCGAAGTGGCGCGGGAAACCGCAGAAGTGGAATAAAAAACGCGAAACAGGGTGTTCCTACGGGAGCACCCTGCTTTTGTTAGAAGAAAAACAAATGAGTTCATGCATAATGCTTATGATAACTATATTTTTGAAAATTATTTTGTGAAATATGATGACAAAGTGAAAAGAGTATGTTATAATTCTATCAAATGTTGAGCAGACGCCAACAAAATTGATCGGAGGTTGCTTAAAATGGGCAGATTGGAAGGAAAAGTATGTGTCATTACCGGCGCAAGTTCCGGTATCGGTGCAAAAGCGGCTGAAATGTTTGCAAAAGAAGGCGCAAAGGTGATTTTGGCTGCACGTCGTGAATCCCGTCTGGACGCAATGGTAAAATTGATTACCGAGGCTGGCGGAGAGGCACATTCCGTTCCCACGGACATTACCGTGAAGGAGCAGGTAGAGGCTTTGATTGCAAAAACGCTGGAGCTTTATGACCACATTGACGTTCTGGTCAACGATGCCGGCGCCATTGAACCCGGTCTGCACCCGGTTGATGCCTTTACGGACGAAGAGCTGGACCGCATTGTGGAGACAAACCTGAAGGGTACGCTGTATGTTACCCGCGCTGTGACGCAGGTGTTCCGGAAACAGGGCTACGGCAACCTGATTACCATGTCCTCCGTTTCCGCCGTGACCGGCTGCGGCGCAGCTGTTTACACCGCCACCAAGGGCGCTCTGATTGCACTGACCAAGCATGTTGCTCTGCGGTTTGCTGACCGGAAACCCACCGTGCGCGCCAACTGCGTGTGCCCCGGCAGTGTCTGGACCGATATGACCCGGGGCGAGCTGGCTGCACAGAAGGCCGGCTATATCCCCGAGGCTCTGGAGTTCAACGATTCCATCAACAAGCATGCCTGCGGCGATGTGGGCATCAGCCGTACCGTGGATATTGCCAACGTGCTGCTGTTCCTGGCATCTGATGAATCCATCTGCGTCAACGGTCAGGTCATCACCGTGGACAGCGGCTGCAACCTGTAAGCACATTCTTTTTCGTAACATCAAAACCCCCGAAACCGCGGTTTCGGGGGTTTTCTTGTATGTCTGTTGGTTTAGTCGCCCATGAGCTGGTCCAGATTCTGAATGATGTCGAATCCGCCGTGAACCGCCTCATACACTTTGCCCGGCTTGATGCAGTCGCCGATGGAGAAGACCTTGTAGGGCTTATTTTGCAGGGCCTGCTCCAGCTGATGGGTGGCCCGGAAGCCGCTGGCCAGAACCACGTTGTCGCACTCAATGGGTACGCTGTCCCACTGGGTTTCCAGCAGCACGTAATCCCGGTCGATATCGGTCATTTTCGTGTGGGTGAACACCTGAATGTGTGCCCGGTTGACCCGCTCTTTCAGACCCAACTTCATGTTGGCGGACATATCGGCACTGTCAATCAGAGGGCCGCCCATTTCCACAATGGTCACCCGTTTGCCGCGGTTGTCTAATTCAATGGCGGTTTCGATGCCCACATGGCCGCCGCCCAGAACCACAATGCGGTCGCCCACCGGTACACGGTTGGCCAGAACATCGTAAGCGGTGACAACCTTATCGTTGTCAATGCCGGGAATGGGGGGACGGACGGTTTCTGCACCGATAGCCAGAATGACCACTTCCGGGGCAAAGGCATCAATGGATTCCGGGGTACCCTCCCGGTCAAACAGCACGTTTACGCCGTTTTTATACAGCTGCGCAATCAAATGGTCCCGATAGCGGCGCATATCCACCTTGAAATCCGGTGCGCCGGCTGCATTTACCAGGCCGCCCAGACGGCCGCTCTTTTCCCAAAGGGTGACATCGTGACCCTGCTTTGCTGCCAAAGTTGCGGTATACATACCGCCGGGGCCGCCGCCCACCACCAGAATTTTCCGTTTTTTCTTCGGCTGGGGAATCTCGCAGTTCAGCTCCCGGCAAGTCCGGGGGTTGATGGCGCAGGTGCCGGGAATCCGGACTGCGCTGTTCAGACACTCATTGCAGGCGGTGCAATACAGCACATCGTCCAAATGACCGGCCTGTACCTTGTTGGGCCATTCCGGGTCGGCCAAAGACTGGTGACCCATGGCGATGATGTCTGCCGTGCCTTCTTCCAAAACCTGCTCCGCCAACGGCGCATAGTTCAGCTTGCCCTGCACCAAAAACGGTGTGGTGATGCCTTCCTGCCGCAGACGTTTTGCAATGAACAGCTGGCTGCCCGGCTGGTCGTATGCGCTGGGAATGGCTTTGTTCCAGACTTCGTAGCAACCATGGTCCAGATGGATATAGCAGAATCCCCAAGTATCCAGAATCTTCACGATTTCAATGCCCTCGTTTTCCAAGGTCCGTCCGCCATGGAGAGAATGCTGGGGGGTGAACTTTACGGACACGGGGAAGTCTGGGCCCACGGCCTCTCGAATGGCTTGATAGAACTCACGGATAAAGCGGAGCCGATTTTCCAGACTGCCGCCGTATTCGTCTTCCCGGTGGTTCCACTGCTTGGAAATGAATTGGTCCAGCAGATAGCCGCCGTATGCATGAACCTCCAACAGGTCCGCGCCGGCGTCCTTTGCCATTTTGGCGGCCCGTCCGGCATCGGCAACCAATTCGTGAATCTCTTCCACGGTCAGGGCTTTGCACAGATGGTCCTTATGCCAGAAGGTGGGAATGGCGCTGGCGGAAACGTGAATGGTGGTCTGGGGCGTTCCTACGTTCACGCGGCCGTAGCCCGGGGAGAGCTGAATGGCCAGCTTGGCGCCGTACTGATGCACTTCATCGGCCAGCAATTTCAGGCGCTGGGCATGAGATTCGTTGCACAGGAAGTTGCCGGAAGAATGGGGGTGCTCATATTTGTCGGACACCGTGTGGGCAGAGGGATAAATCAAGCCGAAACCGCCCTTGGCACGTTCCACCAGATAGGCCCGCTGGGCCGGAGAGATACCGCCGTCACGGTCGTGAATGGTGCCCATAGGCGCCACGGCCAGACGATTCTTCAAAGTCAGATTTCCCAATGAAATTTCTTCAAACAGTTTAGACATGACAATCCTCCGCTTTTGTTTTTTATCTTGCTTTCATTTTACAGCGGGTGACGAAAAAAGTAAAAAGACCGAAATTGCATGAAGTTTCCGATTCCCAAGGAGTTGACTGGGAAACTCTGTGAAAAGTCAAACAAAGTGCCTTGAATGTATGGAAAATCAGAAAAGTTAAGAAATTAACGGTTGAATTTCAACTAAAAAGTTGACAAAAAGTTGACTATATGGTACGATTTTCCTACAAGGGAGTTTCTGGTGGAGTGAGGGAAACGATATGGATTTTGGGGAATTGATTCGGCTGCTACTGTCAATCAACGATATAAAAATGTATAATCTGGCCCAGGCGCTGGATTATGATAAGTCGTATATCAGCAAATGGGTGAACCATACCAAGCTGCCGCCGTCTAAGGAAATTGACCGGTTGGCGGAGGAGATTGCTGCATTTGTGGCCCGGGAAAGCGACAGCACCCGGAAAAACCGCACCGCCCGGGAACTGGGCTTTGCCCGAAAGGACGGAACGGCACCGGAGGGCAGTCTGTTTACGGAAAAACTGGCCGGGCAGGTGAAAGAGGCATACTGGCAATCCAAATATCAGCCGGAGGAGCGGGAGGTACCCGCGACGTCTTCCCGGAATCGGATTCCGGGCAAGGAGTTTCACCGCACCCGGCGCATGGAGGAAACGGAGTGTGTGCTGACCACGCAGCCCATTTCCAAAAGCGGAGAGTTCCAGAATGCGCTGGAGGATTTCGGCGGATTGGAGCGAAACAGCCGTTTGAAATTGCAGGCTGTGATCGATTTGGAGCGGTTCGGAGACAACGTAGATTTGTATTGGAAGCACATCTGCCATTTGCTCAGCTTTGGAAGAGACGCGGACGTGGAGCTGTTGGAAACCGGCAGCTGCGGGGATTTGCCGGACCGGCTGCTGATTGCCAAGGACCGTTTTGTGGTCCAGACACTGCAGCTGCCCTTTTCGGACCAGACCGTTACCATTCATACCGAGGACCCGGCGGTGGTGTACTTGTATTACAGCGATGCCCGGCGCTTTCTGCAGCGTCAGCAGCGGATTTTGGAGTCCTCCAACACCAACGGAAATCTGTATTATTATAAGTACGCCAGCACCCACGAGAAGAATCGGTACCTGCTGTCGTCCATGTTCCCCATTTACATGGACGAGCATTTGTTTGAAGATTTGTTGGAAAAATACGGCAGCACCAAGCTGACCTATCCTCGGGAATATCTGAAAGAATTCCGGGCGCAGAAGTCCGTTGTGATGTTCGAAACGGCGCTGCTGCGGTATATGAGTACGGGAAAAATCTCGGTGTTTGACGCTTACGAGGGGGAGACGCTGACGAAAAATGAGCGCCGCCGCCATTTGCAGGGAATTCTGGACGAATTGGAAGATGGAAAGCGGTTGGAAATGCGGATTCTCAGCGATAAAAATCCCATTTTGAACTACGATGATATTTCTGTGTCCTTCTTCATGAATGACAACAGCGCTTATTGCTCCGATATTCGGAAAAAGCAGGACGGGGTGCGGTATTTTATGTCCAGCAACTCCCGCAAGCATTTGGGCGCGTTTATGGACCATATCAATGCCCTGCCGGAGGAATATCTGACCGGTCAGAAAAAGACCATTGATTATATCTACCACGGCATGAAGAATTTGTGAGAATGACATGATAGGGCAAAACCACGCGTACAGCGCGTGGTTTTGTTTTTTCACATAAAGGAGTTTCTTGTTGTAAAAAGCGCGAAAAAATGGAAATAATTCTTGTGTTACGGGGAAAAATCATGTAAAATAATAATATATGGAGAATGTCCGGCAATGGACAGACAGTAAGCGAAGAAGATGGATTTCCTCTCCGCTTATCTTTTGTTTTTAGCTGTTCACCGATGAAAAACAGTGTTTTTTAACGGTGGATTTTGCCGGGTCGGAAATTGAACATCAAAGGAGTTTGAAGAGTTGGAAACAGTATGGAGTACCCTTTATAACGGGTTTGCAAGCCTGGTGGGCAGCGTCAGCAACGTGATGTACAGTTATGTGCTGATTATTCTGCTGCTGGCAGCGGGCGTATTTTTCTCCCTGCGCAGCCGGTTTGTGCAGCTGCGTCTGCTGCGGGAATCCGTGCGGGTGGTAGGCGAAAAAGCCGAGGATAAGAGCGCAATCTCTGCATTTGAGGCGCTGATGGTATCCACCGCCAGCCGCGTGGGCACGGGCAACATCGTGGGCGTGGCAAACGCCATTGCCATCGGCGGCTACGGCGCTGTGTTTTGGATGTGGATTATCGCACTGTTGGGCGGCGCTACCGCATTTGTGGAAAGCACCTTGGCGCAGATTTACAAAAAGCGGGACGAAAACGGCGGCTGCTACGGCGGTCCGTCTTACTATATTGAAAGCGCACTGGGCAGCCGGAAATTGGGTGTTGTGTTTGCTGTGGCGCTGATTGCCACCTATGCAGGCGGTTTCAATATGCTGGCGTCTTTCAACCTGATTGACAGCATGTCCGATTACGCCTTCTACAACAATCTGACTGCTACCATGCACGGCGAAACGGTTTATCTGGTGCCCATTATCGGCGGCGCGATTCTGGCGTTGCTGGTGGCAGTATGCATTCTGGGCAAGGGCAACCAGATTGTAAAAGTTACGGGCATTCTTGTGCCGGTCATGGGTGTGCTATACATCATCATGGCACTGGTTGTGATGGTGCTGAACTATCAGCGGATTCCGGAAGTGCTGGGCAATATCTTCCACAGCGCATTCGATTTCAAGGCAATGTTCGGCGGTGCAGCGGGCTTCGGCTCTTCGGCGCTGATGCAGGGCATCAAGCGCGGTCTGTATTCCAATGAGGCAGGCGTGGGCTCTGCACCCAACGCAGCTGCCGCAGCGGACGTGACCCACCCGGTTAAGCAGGGTCTGGTGCAGATGCTGTCCGTGTTTATCGACACCATTTTGGTGTGTACCGCAACGGCAATGATGTGCCTGTGCACCGGCATTGTGCCCAGCGAATCTCTGAAGGGTGCGCCGTTTGTGCAGGAATCCTTGGCAACCATCTTCGGCGCAGCCGGTCCTTATTTCATCACGGTGGCGCTGCTGCTGTTTGCATTCACCACGCTGCTGGGCAACCTGTTCTATTGCGAGGGCTGCATGAACTATGTTGCAGGTCACACTGTCAGCCGGAAAGGCATGACCGTGTTCCGGGTGATTGCCTGCATCATCGTGTTCATCGGCGCACAGATGAAATTTGGTCTGGTTTGGGACCTGGCAGACGTGCTGATGGGCATTATGACCCTCATCAACCTGCCGGTGATTCTGATTCTCGGCGGCACCGCAATGCGGGCGCTGGACGATTACATTCGTCAGAAGAAAGAGGGCAAAAATCCCAAATTCAAGGCTGCTGCCATCGGTCTGAAAGAACAGACGGATTTCTGGAACTGAATAGGAAAGCGAAAACCGCATCGGAAATTTTCCGATGCGGTTTTTTGACAGACTGAGGGGGACCGGTTCCCTTTGAAGCCGTTTTGCCTTAGAGCGTCAACGCTTTGCAGTCACTTGATTATTCTGTGTTTTTTGATAGAATGAGCATATCGTAGGACAGAGCCGCGCCGCCAAACCGGCAGCTGACTCGATCTGTGAGACGGCAGCGCTTGTCCGCGTTTACGAGGTGCTCAGCGGATCTTAATCGAAAAAAATTTTATTCCAAATGCAATAAATTGACCTTTCCGTGCATTACATGGATGACAGGAGACGAAAGCCTATGCTCAGCTTGCTGATGACAACCGAATATTCGCCGGCAGAGGATCGGCACGCGCTGCAGCAGTTGTTGATTCGTATTGCCGGCGGTGAGCGCGACGCGCTGGCGGAGCTGTATCAGCGCACACGCACGGCGGTGTACGGCTTAGCGCTTTCCTACCTCAAAAACACGCCGGACGCGCAGGATCTCACGCAGGACGTCTATGTGCAGGTGTGGGATTGCGCAGCGCAGTACCGTCCCACCGGCTCACCCATGGGTTGGCTGCTGACCGTATGCCGCAATCTGTGCCTGATGCGCCTGCGGCGCGGGGAACGCCATGCCACCCTCAGCGAGGAGGAATGGGACGCCATTCCCGCGCAGGAGTGCGGACTAGACGCCGATGAACGCGCGCTGCTACAAGGTGCATTGGCAAAGCTCGCTGACGAGGAGCGGCGCATTGTGCTGCTCCATGCGGTCGCAGGCATGAAACACCGGGAAATCGCGGCGCTGCTGGAGCTGCCGCTTCCTACCGTCCTGTCAAAATATCACAGAGCATTGAAAAAGATGCGCAGCTTTCTGGAAGGAGATGACGCCCGATGACCAATGAAAAAATGGAGCAGAGGCTGGCTGCGGCGCTTGAAAAGACCGCGCCGGATGATGTGAACGGCGTTCTCTCCCGCTGTGAAGAGCGGA
>CAJMMY010000036.1 GCA_905214605.1 uncultured bacterium
CCGTTTACAGTTACCCCGGTAATTGCGTTGATATAGTTGTCACTTTCCGTTCCGAAAGTCACATACCAATCGTATCCGGAAGGGCTGCTCGCAAACTTCACATCAGATACATTGATGCTTTTCTCCGGGGTGGTGGGGGGGTCCGGTTTGCTGCCGGAACCGGAGTTTTCAACCACTTCCGCCACAGCAGTGTAGACATAAGGATATACGCTGGCATTTTTACTGACTTGAACTTTTAAGTCCTTATATCCATCAGCGGAAATCACGATAGTTGCAGGATAGCTAAATTTTACCACAATTCTCAGTGCTTGATAGCTTCCATCATAACCTGTCACACTGCCAATATTCCAGATATTTCCGTCACTTCCAAAAGATATCTTAGCCTTTTCATACTGAACATCGTTCACAACAACTTTCTCGATTGCATTAAGCCACGTCTCATCGTTGAGGTCAAGATTCAAAGTTTCCGGCACATATCCGGCTACTTCACAAGTTTTCACCTCTGTCGGCGGTTCTTTCTCCCCTGCCGCCATGGTCGGGGTCACCATCAAAGATAGCGCCATCGCCACGGACAGCAGCATAGATGTCAGTTTTTGGAAAGTTTGTTTCATGCTGTTCCTCCAGTTCTCGGTTATTCGGCAGCTTGCAGCCGCCGTTGCTCGTATGAATTTATGTTAGTTTAGACTAACATAAATTCAAAAAGAAATCCGCGTTTCCGCAGATTTCATTCTGTTAGTTCTTTCTAACACTTTTGCCAGTTTAACAAAACTTTCTCCCCTTGTCAAGTGCCAAATTACAAAAACTCCCCGACGGCAGCCGGGGAGTTTTCTTTCAGCGATATTGAATTTGCAGGGTCCGTTCCCCGATGAAATCTTGCAGCAGGTTGGTGAGCAAGTGCTCCGTCTGACTCCGGGCGGTTTCCCGCAGCAGTTCCAGATTTGCCTTTTCCTCCACGTCCGCTTTGGCCGTTTGGATCGCGTCCACCGCATCGTCTTTCCCGCTCCAATTGAACAGCGCCGCATGCTCATCGTAAAATTCAATGGAATCCGGTGCAATTTGAATGTCCAATGTCTCCTCCGGGAAGGTCAAAATCACCGTTTGCGCATTTTGAGCCACCTTTACCTCTGCCAAATCCACAGCGGCGGTCACTTCTGCCCGATAGACCATGAAAAAGGCTTTCCGGGTCAGAAACGGAATGGAACCGTCCTCATAATGAAGAATTCCGTTGTAGGTCAGTCGGGCGGTGGTGAGTTCGCCGGCTTCCTCCACCTTTTCCGCAATCATCGTGTCCGTGATTTCCGGTTTTTGGTTCTGCCGCTGCTGATAAATAATGACCCCGCCGCACACCAGAACCGCGCAGGTCAGTACGCAAATCAGCGCTGTTTTGAGTTTCGATACCATCTAATTTCCTCCGAAATTGCAGGGCGGCACAGAACTCCCGCCGGGAATTCTATGCCGCCGAATCAGTTGATATTACCGCAGCACGGCGCCGCAGTCGGTTTCCAAAGTTTTCAGAATGCTCTGCAGGTCTTCGTCCGCCTCTTCACCGGTGAGAGACCGGTCATCGGCGCGGAGCATCAGATTGAAAGCAACGCTCTTCTTGCCCTCCGGTACGCCGGGACCGGCATACACGTCGAACAGCGTCACTTCCTTCAGCAAGCCCTTCGCGCCCTTGCGGATGGCAGCCTCCAACTTGCCCACGGTGATTTCCTTTCCGCAGACCACAGCAATATCACGGCTGATGGAGGGGAACTTGGGCAGGGGCACGTACTCGGGGTCAGCGCCCATTGCACCAAACAGTGCGTCAAAGCTCAGTTCCGCGCAGTACAGCTCGCCGTCCACACCGTAGTTGCCCGCAGTCAGGGGGTGAATCTGACCAAACACGCCCACGTAGGTGTCGCCCACCCACACGGTTGCGCAGCGACCGGGGTGATAAGAGGGATTGTCGCTGCAGGTTTCGTAATGCACGTCCTCTGCGCGGATATCGTCCAGAATCTCCTCAATGACGCCCTTCATTGCAAAGAAGTCCATATCCTCGCCGTAAGCGCCCATGGACAGAATCTTCGGCTCCTTTGCCAAGCCGTCTTCCCCGCCGGGCAGATAAATGCGGCCCAGCTCATACAGCTTTGCGCTCTTGTTCCGATAGTTCCAGTTCCGGGTCAGAATCTCCAGCATAGACGGCAGCGTAGTGGTGCGCATAATGGAAGTATCCTCGCCCAAGGGGTTCAGAATCTTAAAGCTCTCCCGGCGGGCATCATCGGCAGCCCAACGGATTTTATCGTAGTACGTGGGAGAAATGAAAGAATAGGTGATGATTTCATCATAACCGCAGGCGCGGCACAGTGCGCCCAAGCGCTGCTCCAGCTGCTGGGTCTTGGAATAACCACCCTGGGTGGTCTGACCCCGCATCAGCGTGCAGGGAATCTGGTTGTAGCCGTGGAACCGGGCAACCTCTTCTGCCAAGTCGGCCATTTCCTTCACGTCGCTGCGCCAGGAGGGCACCGTTACACGGTCGCCGTCCACGGTGAAGTCCAGCTTTTCCAGAATCCGAACCATTTCGTCCTTGTCCACATCAGTGCCCAGCAGACCGTTGATGCGGTCCGGCTCCAACGTGATGACCGTGGGCTCATAGCTGTGGTTCACGATGTCAATGACGCCATCCACCACTTCGCCGGCACCCAGCAGCTCCACCAGCTCGCAGGCGCGCTCCACGGCAGGCAGGGTGTTCATGGGATCCAGACCCTTTTCGAATTTTGCAGAGGCCTCGGTACGCATACCCAGTGCCAAAGCACCTTTCCGGATGCAGGTTCCGTCAAAGTTTGCGGATTCGAACACCACGTCCACGGTGTCCTCCACAATTTCGCTATTCAGACCGCCCATAATGCCGGCCAGACCCACAGCCCGGGTATCGTCGGCAATCACCAGATGATTCCGGGTCAGGGTATGCTCCTTGCCGTCCAGCGTAGTCAGCTGCTCGCCCTCTTCTGCCCGGCGGACAATGATTTTTCCGCCCTGCACGTAGCGATAGTCAAAGGCATGCATGGGCTGACCATACTCCAGCATCACATAGTTGGTAATGTCCACAATGTTGTTGATGGGACGCACTCCCATTGCCCGCAGACGTTCCCGCATCCACTTAGGGGAGGGGGCAATTTTCACATTCCGCACCATACGGGCGGTGTACCGGGGGCACAGGTCGGCTGCGGTCGTTTCCACATGGAGCAGCTCCGTCAACGTGCCCGCGGCGCCGCCTTTTACCTCGGGCGTGTGCAGACGCAGTTCCTGACGGAACGTTGCCGCTGCCTCCCGGGCCAGACCGATGACGGACAGGCAGTCGGGGCGGTTGGGGGTGATTTCAAATTCCACAACGTGGTCGTCCATGCCGATCACGGGCTTGATGTCCTCGCCCACGGTGAGGCCTTCCTCGTTCAGAACGAAAATGCCGTCTTCAATGCAGTGGGGGAACTCCTTCTGCTCGGCGTGGAGATCGGCCAGGGTGCAGATGCTCTCGGTTTTGGTGTTGTATGCCACCAAATCCCCGGCATGCAGGTTCCGGCAGCGGGAAGAAATGCCCACTTCGGCGCCGCCCACATTGAGTTTCACATCGTAAATGCCGTAAGCCACGGTTTCCACGTCCAGCACCTTGCCGCAAATGACCGTGCCGAACACCTTGTCGCCGGGCTGAATATCCGCCGGAATGGAGGGTTTCTCTTTATCCAGAGGGTGATAATCATTCAGCAGCGCAGCGGGAATCACAGCTGCATAGGGGAAATCCCGCTCGTCCAGACCCAGCTCGCTCAGACCGCAGAACATGCCGTTGGACACCACGCCCCGCAGTTTGCCCTTTTCGATTTTCTTGCCGCCGGGCAGGGTGGATTTGTGCAGCGCCACAGGGAACAGATCGCCGGGGTGAATGTTCCATGCACCGGTGACAATCTGCACCGGCTCTTCGGCGCCCACATCCACCTGACAAACCCACATATGATCGGAATCCGGGTGACGCTCCATGGACAACAGCTTGCCCACAACCACGTTGCTGATTTCAGCGCCCAGATCTTCCGTGATTTCCACTTTAGAGCCGGACAGGGTCATTGCCTCAGCAAACTCCCGGTCCCCGGCATCAACTGTTACAAATTCATTCAACCATTTTCTGCTCAGGTTCATAGTTTTCCGCTCCTCCCTTAGAACTGCTCCAGGAACCGCACGTCATTTTCGAAAATCAGACGCAGGTCCGCAATTTTGAATCGGCGCATTGCCAGACGCTCCAGACCCATACCAAAGGCCCAGCCGCTGTACACCTCAGGGTCAATGCCCGCCATGCGCAGCACGTTGGGATGAATCATACCGGCGCCCAGCACCTCAATCCAACCCTCGCCCTTGCAGGTGGGGCAGCCAACGCCGCCGCACTTGTGGCACTGTACGTCCATTTCGCAGCTGGGTTCGGTGAAGGGGAAGTGGTGGGGACGGAACCGGGTCACGGTGCCGGGACCGTACATCCGCTCCATCACGGTGTTCAGAGTGCCCTTCAGGTCTGCCATGGTCACGTTCTTATCGATGACCATGCCTTCTACCTGATGGAACATGGGAGAATGGGTGGCGTCCACTTCGTCCTTCCGGTACACGCGGCCGGGAGCAATGATGCGGATAGGCAGCTCCATGGTGTCCATTGCCCGGACCTGCATGGGGCTGGTCTGGCTGCGGAGCATCACCCGGCTGTCCTCGTCAAAATAGAAGGTGTCGGACCAGTCACGGGAGGGGTGGCCCTCTTCTGCGTTCAGACGGTCAAAGTTCAGCGTTGCCAGCTCCACTTCCGGTCCGTCCAGAACGGTAAAGCCCATGCCCACGAAAATGTCCTTGATTTCGTCCAAAGCCAGATACATGGGGTGCTTGTGGCCGATTTTCTGCTCCTTGCCGGGCATGGTCACGTCCACAGCCTCATGTTTCAGTTTCAAATCCAGCATTTTTGCTGCAATTTCCTGCTTTTTCTCGTCCAGCTGATGCTCCATCTCGCTGCGCACATCATTGGCCAGCTGGCCCATCACGGGACGCTCCTCGGCACTGAGCTTACCCATCTGTTTCAGAATGGCGGTCAGCTCACCCTTTTTGCCCAGATATTTTACGCGAATGGATTCCAGCGCCGCAGCGTCTTCCGCGCGGTTCAGCTCGTCCATTGCTTTCTCTCTCAGATCTTCCAAGAGTTTTTTCATGATATTCTCGCTCCTTTTTCGGTTGTTTCTCAGAGAATCGGCGGTTCCGGGCAATAAAAAAAGCCCCCGTCCACACAGGGACGAAAGCATACTACTCCGCGGTACCACCCACATTCGGCCATTCGGCCGCACTTCACGCCGGATAACGGACGGCACCGCCGGTGATTGGCCGGAACTCACGGGCGAACCAAGCAGATATCCACCGCAAAACGCTTTCAGCCGATGGCGTTTTTTCTCTGGTACGGTAATTTTTCCGCTATTTTCCCGATCACAGCTTTTGTAATATCTCCTTTTTTATAGCACAATCCCTCCCATTTGGCAAGAGGGAATTTCCCTTTTCCGCCCCTTTTGCCCGGTTTTCCACCGTCTTTTCGGTTTTCAAGAAGGAAAACAGCAAAAAGGGCGCGGCGAAATCCGCCGCGCCTGCGCCATTATCCCAACATGACAATCAATCGAATCATGTCTTCGCTCAGGTCTAACTCCGTAGGAAAGCCCTGGGCGTCTTTTTTCCCGCTTTTGCCATTCAGCTTACCGGCTGCAATCAACCGTTTCACCGCAGGCTGCGCATAATCGGGAATCTCCGCCATGGTCTGATACCGCACGTTCTTCTCCCCCTTTTTCGGATTTTCCGGCATCAGCCGGGCATTCACCGCCGCTGCGATTGCCCCGTGCCGGTTGTAAAGATACTCCCCCGGGCAAGCCTTGTTGGCAAACCACCGATGCACCGTCATATTCTGCTGAGACACCTTGCCGATTAAGGCTTTGTCTCCTTTCCACAGCAGCTTGGGAATCCCGTTCCGCCGGCAAATATCCGTCACCAGTGCAATCAGCGCCTGATATGCTTTGTCGCTCACCGGCCAATCCGGCTCGCCGCCGTTGTTGGCCACCTCAATGGTCACCGCCCGGCAGTCGTTTTCCTTGCTGCTTGTGGCCCAGCTCCGCTGCTCCTCCGGCACATACAAGGCAATGCGTCCGTCGGAGCCGATGCCGTAATTGCTGCTGGCTTGGGTCTCCGCCCGGGCAAACAGCGCGCCGCAGCCCTCCACCGTAAGATTCCCCGCCATGCAGTGAATGGTGATGGTGTCAATATCCGCGCCCAATCGGCTGCTGCAATTGGGACTCAGCCGGGTATAGCTGATCAATTTACTGTTGCTCATGGTCCGTCTCCTGATCCAGCACCGACTGCATTTTCTGGCTCTGGGTGCCAAAATAAAACGCAATAATCACCGCATAAATGGTCATAAAATCCTGACTGATACTCTCCCGCAGCGCCATCACGGCGAAAACCGCCGTGAGCACCACGGTAACAATGGATTTCACCGACAACAGATTTCCCAGTCGTTTCCAAAACAGTTCTCTCATTCCGATTCCTCCCTGCTGTGCCCGAAAATCGGACCGTCGTTGTGTTCAAAGATGTTCTCCACCACTTTCAGCACGTTCACGCCCAGAATGGTGATAATGGCCTGCTCACTCAGCTCCGTCACCGGGAACACCTGCCCCAGTTTCACCGTGGCATACAGCGCAATCACATAGCTGATTGTCACCCATACCAGTGCCGCCAGCTGCGTGGTCAAAAATAATTTCCGTGTCAAAGACCGCATAATCTCCCCCCGTTTCATTGTATGAGCGAGAACCCCGCGGCGTGTCCTCCTCATCTATGGGCTCCACGGTATCTTTTTTTGTACGGAATCGGTCAGAAAAAGGAAAAGAGCCGGACAGTTTTGTCCGGTACAAGAGGGTGTTTGGTTTTTCGGGGATACATACTTTCTGTAGGAAACAGGCATACTACAAAAAAGTTTTCCACGGAAAGGGAGCGGCTCATGGAACCGAAAAAGCTTCAATTCAACGACATTCTTTTGATAGGTCTGGCGGTGTTCGCCACCTACTTCGGCGCCGGAAATCTGATTTTTCCGCCGATGTTGGGTCTGGAATCCGGAACGGCATGGCCCGCCGGGGCGGTGGGTATGGTTGCCTCCGCCATCGGTCTGCCCATTCTGGCGCTGGTGATTCTGGGCCGACGAGGCTCTGTGCAGCAGATTTCCGACCACATTCACCCGAAATTTTTCAATTTCTTCATCGGCATCATTATTGTGCTCTGCTGCTGCGTTACCATTCCCCGCACAGCGGCGGTGGGGATTGAAATGGGGTTGCAGGGGATTTGGCCCAATGCCCCCTATCTGCCTTTTGTCATCGGATACTTCATCGTAACCTATCTGTTCGCCAAAGAACGGGGCTCCGCACTGGATAAGGTCAGCAAACTGCTGACCCCGGTGATGACGGTCATTCTCTTTGCCTTGGTGGTAAAAGGCGCACTTCGTCCTATGGGCACCCCCGCCGCCCCCACGGTAGACCGCCCCTTTCTCCATAGCTTTTTAGGCGGCTACAACACCGGTGATGTGTTGGTGACGTTTCTCATGGTCACCGTCTTTTTTGATGCCATTCGCAGCAAAGGCTACGAGGGGCACCAATTGCGGCAAGTCAATCTATGGGCAGGTTTGGTGGCTGCGCTGTGCCTGATGGTGATTTACATCGGCCTGCTGTATATGGGTGCCTGCGTCAGCGGCCAGTATGCCCCGGATACCATCGGCAACGCCAATCTGCTGCTGACCATCGTTCGCATGAGCGGCGGACAGCTTGCTGTTTACGGTTTGTGCATTTCCGTGCTGCTGGCTTGCCTGACCACAGCCATCGGGCAGGTGGCTGCCGTGGCGGATTTCTTCGAAACCCTCACCCACGGGCGGCTGCCCTACCGGATTCTTGTGATTGCCGTGCCCGTAGTCACCACCGTTGTGGCCAGTTTCGGACTGGATAAAATCGTTGTCCTCACCGCCCCTTGGTTTACGTTCACCTATCCCATTGCCCTTGTACTCATGGTGTTGGGGCTGTTTGAACCCATACTCCCCAATGACCGCTGTTATCAGGGGGCAATCTATGCCACCATTGCCTACGGCTTGTTGGAACTGCCCCA
>CAJMMY010000037.1 GCA_905214605.1 uncultured bacterium
GAGCGAATTGCCCGCTGAACATCCGCTTTACCAGCTCCAGCAGCAGCGCCTCCTTACTGGGAAAAACATGGAAGAACGAACTCTGTCCGATGCCCGCCGCCTTTGCGATCTCGCCGGTGGTGGTTTTCGTGTAGCCGTTTTCCAGAAACAGCGTTACCGCCGCCCGCAGCACCTTCTGCTGGGTCACCAATCCGTTTAACAGTTTTCCTCTTGGCAAAATGATCAGCCCCCTTGATTATACTTGCGATTACACTTTTATAATAGCATGTGACATTCCATCACGCAAGGAAAATTTTGGGCATGCCGGTAAAATCGGAGTCTGACGCAATCATCAGGCTGCCCTACCACGTACAGCAAATTGATTTCTTTTCATGCTACAGAAGTCGAAACGTTATCTGAAACAGATGAATAAAAAAGACCTGCCGGGGCAGGTCTTGAACATTCAATTTCCTATGAAAAATGGGCAATCCAAACGGACTGCCCATTTTTATTTGCAATTGTGCGATTGAGGTTATCTTACCACCGGTTTTTCACCAATTGGTGTAAATCTCCGGGATTTCATTTTTCCGACAATGAAATCCATGCCCTTTTTGCGTGAAAACCTATCCTTAATACAGCTTTGCGCCGGCAGGGATATGGGGGTCCACCATCAGCAGGTGCAGACGTTCCTCATCGTTTTCGTGGTGCACAGCGGAAATCAGCATACCGCAGGAATCAATGCCCATCATGGGTCTGGGGGGCAGGTTGGTGATGGCAATGCAAGTCTTGCCAACCAGCTCTTCCGGCTCGTAATACTCATGAATACCGCTCAAAATCACGCGGTCTGTGCCCGTTCCGTCGTCCAAAGTGAACTTCAGCAGCTTTTTGGACTTCTTCACAGCCTCGCAAGCCTTCACCTTCACAGCGCGGAAATCGCTCTTGGAGAAGGTGTCAAAATCCACCTGATCCTGGAACAGCGGCTCAATCTGAACATTGGAAAAATCGATTTTTTCCTCCACAACCGGTGCTGCTGCAACAGTGGGCTCTGCGTTTGCGCTTGCACCACTCTTCTTGCTTACATCATCGAGGGGTTTCATCGTCGGGAACAGAATGACATCACGAATGGAGTCGCTGCCCGTGAGCATCATAACGCAACGGTCGATACCGATGCCCAAACCGCCCGTGGGAGGCATACCGTACTCCAGTGCATTGATGAAGTCTTCGTCCATCATGCCTGCCTCGTCGTCGCCGCCGGCGCGCAGCTCCACCTGTTTCTGGAACCGCTGTTTCTGGTCGATGGGGTCATTCAGCTCGGAGAATGCGTTGCCCATTTCGCTGCGGCAAATGAACAGCTCAAACCGCTCGGTCAGACGCGGGTCTTTGGGGCTGCGCTTTGCCAAGGGAGACACATCCACCGGGTGCATGGTGATGAACGTCGGCTGAATCATCTTCTCTTCCACTTTCTGGTCATAGCACTCGTACAGTGCGTGACCCCAAGTGGGCTCTACGCCGTCCATATCCACGCCCACAGACTTTGCAGCAGCCACAGCCTCTGCATCGGAATCAATGGCCATGAAGTCCACGCCCAGATATTCCTTAACCGCCTCAGCCATGGTCATGCGGCGGAAACCGGGTGCCAGAGAGATTTTCTCGCCCTGCCACTCAATATCATAGGTGCCCAGAATTTCCATAGCAGCGCCGGACAGCAGGTCCTCAAACAGGTCCATCATGTCATTGAAGTCTGCGTAGGATTCGTACAGCTCCACGGTGGTGAATTCCGGATTGTGTTTCGTATCCATACCTTCATTCCGGAAGATACGGCCGATTTCGTACACGCGCTCAATGCCGCCCACAATCAGACGTTTCAGATTCAGCTCCGTTGCAATGCGCAGATACATATCAATATCCAGCGTATTGTGGTGGGTGATGAACGGGCGGGCGGTTGCGCCGCCGGAAATGGTGTTCAGCACCGGAGTTTCCACTTCCATGTAACCGCGGTTATCCAGAAATCTCCGGACATAGCTGATGAACTTGGTGCGAACCTCGAAATTGCGGCGGGTCTCGTCGCTCATAATCAGATCCACGTAACGCTGACGATATTTCAGCTCCACGTTGGTCATGCCGTGGAACTTCTCCGGCAGGGGGCGCAGAGATTTAGACAGCAGCGTCACCTTTTCCACATGGACGGAAATCTCTTCCGTCTTGGTTTTGAACACATAACCGGTCACGCCGATGATGTCGCCGATATCGTACTTACGGAAATCGGCAAATTCCTGTGCAGCCACGGCGTCGGAACGGACATACAGCTGCAGCTGACCCTTATCGTCTTTAATATGGCAGAAGATAGCCTTGCCCATGCCACGCTTGGACATGATACGGCCGGCAACGGAAACCGTTTTGCCCTCAAATGCCTCGTAGTCGCCCTTAATTTCAGAACTCCATGCGGAGCGGACAAACTTGGTCTGCTGGAAGGGGTCGCGACCCTCGTCCTGCAGTGCTTTCAGCTTATCCCGACGAACCTGCAGGATTTCAGACAGTTCCTGCTCTTCGCTCTTGATTTCTTCACTCATGTTTCTCTATTCCCTTCAGTTGCTCTCCACAGAGAGAATCTTAAACTTCATGGAGCCGGCAGGAGCCTCCACAGTCACCACTTCGTCCTTCTTGTGGCCCATCAGAGCCTTGCCAATGGGGCTGTCATCGGAAATCTTGCCCTGCATGGGGTTTGCCTCCTGAGAGCCGACCAGCTGGAAATCGGTTTCGGAATTGTCTTCCATATCCATCACGCGGACCTTGCTGCCGATGCCTACAACACCCTTGGCAACCACTTCCACTTCCACAATCTCTGCATTCTCCAGCAGATTCTTCACTTCGGCAATCTTGGAGTACAGCTTGCCCTGCTCTGCCTTTGCCTCATCGTATTCGCTGTTCTCGGACAGGTCACCGAAAGAGCGAGCCTCCTTAATCTGCTCTGCAACTTCCCGTTCCCGGACGGTTTCCATGTAATGCAGTTCGTCCTTGAGCTGGTCATACCGCTCCTGACTCATTTTAAATTTTTCGACAGCCATTCACTTGTCTCCTTATCTATTACAATCGTTTTGATTCCTGGTTTTCGCCGGTTTGGTCATAAAATACCAAAAATATTATAGTGACATATTATCGTTGTGTCAACAAAAATTCCTTGGCAGCAGCCAGCTGCGCGTCATCTTCGCCCTTTTCCAGCGTAATATCCGGCACAATGCCGCCGATTTCCGACAAATCCACCCGATCCGGGGTCAAATACCGCCGACTGGAAATATGCACCGCGCTGCCGTCTGCCAGTACCAAGGTAATCTGGCTCCGGCCTTTTCCGGTGGTCGGCTCGCCCACCGTAGCCGCTGCGCCGTAATAATGGAGTGTTTCCGCAAAGTATTCTGCCGCGCTGTAGGTGTTTCCATTCACCAGCACCACCATGGGCAAATCCACGCAATCTGCATCGGAAGTGGTAACGGTTTCCTTTCCCTTTCCGTTCACGCTGACGAAAATTTCTCCCTCCGGCAGCAAACGGTCCAACAGCTTGGTCAGCTCCGTCACGTAGCCACCGCCGTTATTCCGCACGTCGAAAATCAATCCCTCCGCGCCTTGGGCAATCAAATCATCCAGTGCCTTTTCCGCCTCTTCGTCGCACTTGTCGTCAAAGTTCTTAATCCGGATATATCCCAAATTGCCCTCCAGCATCTGATAGGACACCGGGTTGCTGTAAATAGACGCCCGCTGAACCGTGAAGTCCTTGGACTCCCCCTCCGGGGTTTTGGCGGTCAGGACAAATTCTCCCTCCATGGAACGAATTGCCTCACCCAGTTCCTGGGTGGTCTTTCCCTCCACCGATTCCCCGTTCAGCGCGGTAAGCACCAATCCCGGGGTCATGCCCGCTTGCTCCGCCGGAGAGTCCTCCAGAACGTCCAGAACCACTAGATTCCCGTTTTCGTCGGTCTGCAAGGTAATTCCAATGCCGGAGTAGGTATTGGCGCTGTGGTCCTTGTACTGCTCGTACTCCTCCGGGGTCATATAGTAGCTCCATCGGTCTCCCAGAGAATCCACCATAGCGGAAAATCCCGCGTCTGTCACCGTTTCCATATCCGCGTCGCCGATGTAGGTATGCTCCACAATGGACAGCATCTGCACATACTTGGTCAGATAGGTCAGGTTATGAAATCCCCCCACGGCAATGGTGATGCCGCCAAGCAAAATCACCACCGTTGCCAACATGGTAATACTGCAGGAGAGCAGAACATGGTCGTAAGTGGTTTGTTTTGCCCAAAATTTGTTCCATTTTTCTTTCAAGATATTTCCTCCAAGAACCAAGGTCCGATTTCCGTTTCGCGAATGAAGAATCGGAAATAAAAGCAGGCGCGGCGTTCTCTGTTTCACCAGATTCGCCGCGCCTTGTTGCCGATACCGGCGCCTAATTAAGCATCAGGTGCCAAACTGTAATTGCTGAAATATCCCAGCGGGTCCAAAGTTGCGCCGTCCTTCCGCACTTCGAAGTGGAGATGGGGACCGTTGGACCAACCGGTTTCGCCCACATAGCCGATGGTGCTGCCCTGAGACACAGTCTGTCCGGCGCTGACCGCCAGAGAGCTCATGTGTGCATAAAGGGTGGTGGTGCCGTCGGCATGGTAGATCATCACATAGTTGCCGTAGGAGCTGTAGGTTGCCACGGAAACCGTGCCGCCGTCAGCTGCCAAAACGTTCGTACCGGCTGCGGCGCCGATGTCAATTCCGGAGTGGAATTTCTTGGTGCCGAAAATGGGGTGAACCCGATAACCGTACTTGGACGTCACGTAAGTACTGTTGGCCGAGGGCCAGACAAAGGAACCCGTAACCTTGGTGCTGCCGGGAGTCACCGGCGTATTGGTTCCGGAGCTTTCATTGGCCTTTTTGTTGGCCTCTTCCTGGGCTTTCAGCTGCTGCGTGATGGTGCTGATTTGAGAATTCACCGCCTGCTCGTCCGCAGCAGCCTTATTATATTCTGCCGTGTAAGCGTCGATGTCATTCTGCAAGCTGGCAATCATATTGCCTGCCTGCTGAATTTCTTCCTGCAACTGCTGAATCTGACTCTGCATCTCGGTCTGCTTTTCTCCCAGTTCTGCCTTGGAATCCTCGTATTCCGCTTTGGCGTCCAACGCAAAATCACGGGCCTGCTTGTAGGAATCCTCGATTGCCTGGTCATTTTCCATGACTTCCGAAATCATATCCATACGGCTGAGCAGGTCGCTGAAGTTCTTTGCGCCGAACAGAACGGACAGGTAGAAGTTGAACGTTCCGTTTTCTTCCATTGCCCGGAGATGATCTTTGTACAGCTCCAGCTGCGCGTCTGCCGATTCCTGAGCAGCCTGCGCCTCGGATTCCTTCTCCGCAATCATATCATTGCAAGCCTGAATCTGCTCCTCAATGACGTTGATTTCCTGCTGGGTCAGCGTACTCTGCTCGTCCAGCGCCGCTTTCTGGGTCATAAAATCCGCCTGCTGCGCTTTCAGTGTGTTCAGCGTCGATTTCTTTTCCTGCTTTTTCCGGCTCAATTCGGTTTTCTGCTGTTCCAGTGCGTCCAAATCGCTTTGAGACGCAGCCGAGGCAAACACGGCGCCCAGAGAAGAGAAAACCAGAGAAAACAGCATCAGTCCTGCCAGCAACGCGGCAATAATCGACACAAACGCCTTTCTTTTCTTCACCGTTCGGCCCTCCTTAGACCTTCAGGTAATTGCGAATTGCAATATTACCTCCGAAAACACCGATAATCACGCCGACGCCAAGGAACACAGCCAGCATCGGCCACATCACCATGCCGAAGGGCACGATGGAAATAATGCCGCCCACAACACCGGACAGCAGGTTCTTGCAAACCGCCTCATACAAGCCCCACACGCACAGGAAGCCCAGACCGCCGCCGACCAGACCCAGAATCAAACCCTCGATGATGAAGGGCATCCGGATAAAAGCATTGGTTGCGCCCACCATACGCATGATAGCGATTTCTTCCCGGCGGGTAAAGGTTGCCAGCTTAATGGTGTTGGACATAATGAACAGAGACACCACAGCCAGAATTGCCACCAGAACCGCAGAAACAACGCTCACCACGTTCCGCACCCGGATAAAGCCGTTGGCATATTCCAGATGGGCATTGACTTTCACAATGCCGTCCACGTTCA
Source organism: uncultured bacterium (assembly GCA_905214605.1). The sequence continues at coordinate 6,165 of CAJMMY010000037.1, forward strand.
TCAGTTCTTTCTGTGTCTGCTCGGTTTTGGCGATGTCTGCCACATGCACCACATACCGGTCGCGGAATACAGAGGAATCGATTTCATCGAACAGACCGTTCTCGTAATCTTCCTCAAAGGTCTTCATGGCCTCGTCTCTGGTCACGAATTCCACGGATTCCACATTGTCGATGGACAGAACGGAATTCTTCAGGTCCCGTGCCTGCGCCTCCGTGTAGTTCTCGTCCACAAATGCAACGATTTCATTCTGTTTTTCCAGTTCGGAAATGATATTGTTGATGTTCAGTGCCAGCAGGCTGAAAATGCCCATGATAATCAGGCAAGCCATAATGATGGTCACGGAAGCAAAGGACATGAAACCATGTTTAAAGATGCCCTTAAAGCCCTCTTTGGTGAGGTATCCAAAATTATTCAGTCCCATATGCGTAATACCCATCCATTCCGTCGCCAATGACCTTGCCGTCCTCAATTGCAATCACGCGCTTGGAGAAGGCGTTCACCAGCTCCTTTTCATGCGTTACAACCAGCACGGTAGTGCCCAAAGCATTGATTTTTTCCAGCAGCAGCATCAAGTCCAGGCTGCGGGCCGGGTCCAGGTTGCCGGTGGGCTCGTCTGCAATAATCAGACTGGGGTTGTTCACCAAAGCCCGGGCAATGGACACACGCTGCTGTTCGCCGCCGGACAGCTCTCTGGGGTACCGGTGTTCTTTTCCTTCCAGTCCCACCAGATTCAGCACAAACGGCACACGCTCCGCAATCTCCTTTTTCTTTGCGCCCACAACACGCATGGCAAACGCCACGTTGTCATAAACCGTCATTTTGTCAATCAGCCGGAAATCCTGGAACACAACGCCCAGTGTTCTGCGATATTTCGGCATTTTCCGCCGCTTAATCGCCCGCAGATCAAATCCGTTGACAACAATCATACCGGAAGTTGCCCGAATCTCGCCGGTCAGCAACTTGATGATCGTTGTTTTGCCAGATCCAGAAGGTCCCACAAGAAACACAAACTCGCCGTCGTTGATGGTAATATCCACACCATTCAGCGCTTCCGAGCCGGTGTTCTCATACACCTTATGGACTTCACTCATCTGAAGCATAAGCTTACCTCCAAAATTATTTCGTTCGGCACTCCAAGAACACCGAACCGCCAAACGGAAACCGCAGCTCCGAACGGCTCTATCAAAAAACGCCCGTTCCCAAAAGAATGCTAAAGATGGAAATACGGGCCGTGGCCCGTATTTTCCTATGGATTGGGAACTTATTTAGCGTTCTGATATTCCAAATAACGATTGACCATCATCGCAACCTTGAACACGATGGCGTGGTCAAATTCCCGCAAGTCCAAACCTGTCAGCTTCTTGATCTTTTCCAGCCGGTATACCAGCGTATTCCGGTGTACAAACAGCTTTCTGGAAGTTTCAGAAACATTCAGATTATTTTCAAAGAACTTTTGAATGGTAAACAGTGTTTCGTGATCCAAAGATTCAATGCTGCCCCGCTTGAACACTTCGTGTAAGAATGTTTCACACAAGGTGGTCGGCAGGTGGTAAATCAGGCGTGCAATGCCCAGATTATCGTAGCTGACAATGGCTTTATCCGTATCGAAGACCTTTCCGACTTCCAGAGCGGTCTGTGCCTCCTTGAAGGAACGGGACAGTTCTTTGATGCTGTCCACAATGGTACCGATACCGACATTGACACGGGTATAAAATTCGCCGCTGAGTGTATCCGCAATGGAACGAGCCAGCTTTTCCAAGTCTTTGGCGTCCACAGCCCCCTTGATTTCCTTTACCAGAACGATATCACTTTCCGAAATAGTAAAGACAAAATCCTTGTTCTTGTCCGGGAACAGGTTCTGGATGACATCATAAGCAGAAACATCATTGGTGGATACAATCCGAATCAGCAGGACAACCCGG
>CAJMMY010000038.1 GCA_905214605.1 uncultured bacterium
CCAGAGAGGAAACGCGTATGATCAAAATTCTAAAACTACTAAAAAAACATTGGGTCGGCGTTCTGCTGGCACTGGTGCTGCTGATTGTGCAGGCAAACTGCGAACTGGGTTTGCCGGGCATGATGAGCGACATTGTGGACATCGGACTGACCCGAGGCGGTGTTCCGGACGCAAGTCAGGAATACATTGCCCAAGTGGCGGCGGGCACGGCGGATTCCGCAGTGCAGATGCACTATCTGTGGCAAACCGGCGGAAAAATGGCGGCGGTAACCCTGTTGGCGGCGGTGGCTGCCATTTTGGTGAACCTGATTGCCAGCCGCGTAGCAGCTATGGTGGGGCGGGATTTGCGAAAGGAAGTATTTTCCAAGGTGCTCTCTTTCTCTCACACGGAGCTGGATAACTTCTCCACCGCATCTCTCATTACCCGCAGCACCAACGACATTCAGCAGGTGCAGATGGTTGTGGTGATGCTGCTGCGCATGGTGCTGTTTGCCCCCATTATGGGCATTGGCGGCATTCTCAAAGTCAGCGCCACCAAAACCGGTATGGGCTGGATTATCTTTTTGGCGGTTGGCTGCATTTTCTGCTTGGTGATGACTCTGATGGCGGTTGCTATGCCGAAATTCAAAAAAATGCAGTCCTTGGTGGATAATGTGAACCTGGTCAGCCGGGAAATTCTCACCGGTCTGCCGGTGATTCGTGCCTTCCACAAGGAGCGCCACGAGGAGCAGCGGTTTGATAAAGCCAACAACGATTTGTTCCGTACTCAGATCTTTACCGGTCGGACTATGGCTGTGATGATGCCCGTGATGATGTTCATTATGAACGGTGTGTCCGTGCTGATTGTCTGGTTTGGCGCAAAAGGCGTGGACGGCATGACTCTGCAGGTCGGCGATATGATGGCCTTTATGACCTACACCATGCAGATTGTATTTTCGTTTATGATGATTACCATGGTGTCCATTATGCTGCCCCGGGCAATCGTGTCCGTGGAGCGTATTGACGAGATTCTGACTTCGGAATCTGTCATTGAGGACCCCGCGCAGCCGGAAGAGCCGAAACCGCTGCAGGGCGAAGTGAAGTTCGACCATGTCAGCTTTAAGTACCCCGGCGCCGAGGACTATGCGCTGCGGGACATCAGCTTTACGGCGGCGCCCGGCAAGACCACGGCAATCATCGGCTCCACCGGCAGCGGCAAATCCACGCTGCTGAATCTGATTCCCCGGTTTTATGATGCCACAGAAGGCAGCATTACCTTGGACGGCGTGGACGTACGGAATATGAAACTTACCGAGCTCCGGGACCAGATGGGCTACGTGCCCCAGAAAGCGGTGCTGTTCTCCGGCACCATTGCCTCGAACATCAAGTATGCCGGAAATGTCAGCGACGAACAGATGGTGCAGGCGGCAGAAATTGCACAGTCTGCGGATTTTATTGAGGAAAAACCCGAGAAATACAACAGCCCCATTGCCCAGGGCGGCAGCAACGTCTCCGGCGGACAGAAACAACGTCTGTCCATTGCTCGGGCGGTGGCAAGCAACCCGAAGGTGTATCTGTTTGACGACAGCTTTTCCGCATTGGACTACCAGACGGACGTGAATCTGCGGAAAGCCTTGGCAGAACATGCGCAAAATGCGGCGGTTATCATTGTAGGACAGCGCATTGCCACGGTGATGCATGCCGATACCATTATCGTGCTGAAAGACGGAGAAGTGGACGGCATGGGCACCCATGAGCAGCTGCTGAACAGCTGCGAGACCTATCGGGAAATCGCAACCAGCCAGCTGAGTGCAAAAGAATTGGGAATGGAGGGGGAAGCATGAACGAAGAACGGAAAAAAGAAATCGTACAGCAGTCCCCGCGCAGGGGTCCCATGGGTCGCATGGGCGGCCCCCCGGGAGCACCCGGCGAAAAGGCCAAGAATTTCAAGGGCACCATCGGCAAGCTGATTCGCTATATCGGCAACTATAAATATGCCGTGCTGCTGGTGGCACTGTTTGCCGTCGGCTCTACCATTTTCAGCGTGGTGGGACCGAAGGTTCTGGGCAATGCCACCACGGAGCTGTACAGCGGTTTGATGAAGAAATTCACCGGAGCGGGCGGCATTGATTTTGATAAGATTTTTGTGATTCTTCGCACGGTGCTGATTATTTACCTGAGCAGCGCACTGTGCAACTTTGTGCAGCATTTTACCATGGCTACCGTGGTGCAGAATATCTGCTATCGGATGCGCCGGGAAATCAGCGAGAAAATTAACCGGATGCCCATGAAGTATTTCGAAAAACGTACCGTGGGCGAGGTGCTCAGCCGGATTACCAACGATGTGGATACATTGGGACAGGGCATGAACCAGTCCATTACCACGTTGATTTCCAGCGTCACCACCATCATTGGTGTGGTGTATATGATGCTCACCATCAGCCCGCTGATGACCGGTTTGACGGTGCTGATTCTGCCCATTTCCGTGCTGCTGATTCTGTTTGTGGTCAAACGGAGCCAGAAGTACTTTAAGGCACAGCAGCGTCAGCTGGGCGAAATCAACGGTCAGGTGGAAGAAGTTTACAGCGGTCTGAACGTGGTGCAGGCTTATAACCGGGAACCGGCTGTCATTGAAACTTTTAGCCGGACCAATGACGCGCTGTTTGATTCCGCGTGGAAGAGCCAGTTTCTGTCCGGCTTGATGCAGCCGATGATGAACTTCGTTTCCAACCTGGGCTATGTGGCCGTGGTGCTGTCCGGCGCTATGCTGGCCATTCGGGGAACGATTCAAATCGGTGACATTCAGGCATTTATGACCTACGTGCGGAACTTCACCCAGCCCATCGGACAGCTGGCACAGGTTTCCAATATGATGCAGTCCATGGCTGCCGCTGCCGAGCGCGTGTTCGAATTTTTGGAGGAGGAAGAGGAATCTCCTGCTCCGGAGCACCCTGCGTCTACGGACCATGTTCGGGGTGAAGTCAGCTTCCGCCATGTCCGTTTCGGCTATGAGCCGGGCAAACCGGTGATTAAGGATTGGAGCTGCGATGTGAAACCCGGTCAGACCGTAGCCATTGTGGGTCCCACCGGCGCCGGCAAGACCACCATGGTCAAACTGCTGATGCGGTTCTATGATGTGGACAGCGGGGAAATCCTGCTGGACGGCGTGGACGTGCGGGATTATGAACGGGGCGCGCTGCGGAAATGCTTTGGTATGGTGCTGCAGGACACTTGGCTGTTCAAAGGCACCATTATGGAAAATATCCGCTACGGTCGGAGCGATGCAACGGACGAGGAAGTGATTGCGGCGGCGAAAGCAGCCCATGCGGATAAGTTTATCCGTACCCTCCCCGGCGGCTATCAGATGGAGCTGAATGAGGACGCGTCCAACGTATCTCAGGGTCAGAAACAGCTGCTGACCATCGCCCGTGCCATTCTGGCAGACAGCCCGGTGCTGATTCTGGACGAGGCAACCTCTTCTGTGGATACCCGTACCGAGCAGCTGATTCAGTCGGCAATGGATCACCTGATGAAGGGGCGGACCAGCTTTGTCATTGCCCACCGCTTGTCCACCATTCGGAATGCGGACCAGATTTTGGTGATGCAGGAGGGCGACATTGTGGAGCAGGGCACCCATGAAGAACTGCTGGCAAAGGGCGGCGCTTACGCCAAGCTTTGGAACAGCCAGTTTGAAGACGTAGCGTAAGGCGGTGACGGAATGTTTACTTATACGCATCATGTTGCCTATTACGAAACGGATAAAATGGGCATTACCCATCACTCCAACTACATTCGCTTTATGGAAGAGGCGCGCACGGCATGGATGAAACACATCGGCTGGAGCTATAAAAAATGCGAGGATTTGGGTATGCCGTCTCCGGTGGTGCGGGTCCAGTGCGATTATAAGAAAACCACCACCTATGACGATGCCATTGACATTCAGGTGTGGCTTGCCGGCTATTCCGGGGTGCGTATGACCGTGGGATATGCCATGTATCGAGCGGGGGAATTGGTCTGCGACGGTCAGACGGAGCATTGCTTTTTAGACGACCGGGGCATGCCCGTTCGCATCAAACGGCAGTATCCGGAGTTCGACGCCATTCTGCGCCGGGAGCTGGAAACCCAGGGCGAACCGCCCATTGTATTCAAAAACTGACTTTTCCCTTGTCAAAGAGTGGAGCGCCCGGCGCTCCACTCTTTTTTGAAAAAGGACGAGAAAAAGCTTGAAAAGCTGTTTGAACTATGTTATCGTTATGTCAATCACAAAGATGCGTCCGCGATTGCATGAAGATGCGAAAGCGGAGAAGAAAGGTTGACAGGATGGCGAAGACAGGATATGCTGCAGAGCAGAGCAGAGCAGAGCAGAGCGCATGACCTCTGTCTTTTTTGCCATAAATTTATAGAGTGGAAAGACGCATTCAGCATGGCAAATGTCATGTTTTAAATGCGTTTTTTGTATTTTATTATCAGTTATCGAGGTGATGCTATGACAGCATGAGAAAAGCGAATAACATTTACAGAAGATTTACAACAATTTGGTAGTTCAAAAAATGAGCAACGGATAAACTGTTCCCCGTAGCTTGCATCAATCGAGGAGGATATGTATGAAGTTTAAAAAATTGGGAATCTGCACGTTGGCATCTCTGATGGTTTTGGGTTGCCTGGCAGGATGCACAACGAACGGAAAGACGGACAAAGATACTGATAACAAAAAGATTGAAAATGTTGTCACCATGGAAAGCCAGACTTTGGGCTTGGAGAAAGTTGACAATGCCCGTCAGTTGGGTGGATATTATACGCAGGACGGCAGAAAAGTGAAAGCCAATATGCTTCTTCGTTCCGGTAAGCTGATCAATGCAACGGAAGATGACATTGCAAAACTGACCGATACCTATCATCTGGGAACTATTGTGGACCTGAGAACAACCAGTGAAATTGAACAAGCACCCAATCCGACGATTGATGGGGTTGAAGATATTCATGTGCCCATTTTGGACGAAGATTCTCATAGTGCAGCCATGACGAATATTTATGGTGCTGATCCTGTGGACGCTCTGATTGGAATGGCAACAGATGGCACATTGAGCGATGATATGTACATCACCACCATCAACAGCGAGTCCGCTAAAAAAGGCTTTGCAGAATTTTTCCAGATTCTGTTGGACAATGAGGAAGGAAAAGCAGTTCTGTGGCATTGCACCGGCGGCAAAGACCGTACCGGAACGGCTGCTGTTTTGCTCCTGTCTGCACTGGGCGTTGACGAAGATACCATTCTGGACGATTTTGCACTTACCAATGAATTTTTTAAAGGCAAAATTGACTACATGGGCGCTGAGGCTGCAAAGAAGACCGATGACCAGGAAATTATCGATGGTGTGAGAACCCTTACCGGTGTTTCCAGAGACTTTATGAAAAAAATGATTGATTCCTTGACTGACGAGTACGGTTCTGTTGAAAACTTTATCATTGAGGAACTGAACGTCAGCAAAGACGATATTGTAAAATTGCAGGATATGTATCTGGAAAGCTAAGCAATAGAGCTGCGGTCATATCGTGATATGGAAAGAGTGGTAGATTTCATGTCTGCCACTCTTTTTTCGTCTCCTTTCCCTTGTTTTTGCGGAAAAATAGGAAGATACTGAATGACACAGAGAAAAACCGGCAAAAAACAGCAGGATTTTTGAAAAATTACTGAAAAATCATCAGATGTGGGGAACGGTGCAAGAAAAAGACCGGGATTTCACCGCTCCGGTGGGTTACATTTGCATTTTCCGCGGAATATGGTATAATACCCCTATTCAAGACAACGGAGGATTGCGTTTTCTGAACAGGAGATGACCGAAATGCTCAAACAAGCCAAAACCATTGTATTCAAGGTGGGAACCTCCACGTTGACCCATGAAAGCGGAAAGACAAATTTGAAGTGCATGGACGAACTGGTGACGGTCCTTTCGGATTTGATGAACGAGGGGCGCCAGGTGGTTCTGGTGACGTCCGGCGCCATTGGCGTGGGCGTGGGAAAACTGGGCTTGCCCGCCCGACCCAAGGACACCGCCGGAAAGCAGGCGGCTGCCACGGTGGGGCAATGCGAGCTGATGTTTATGTACGATAAGTTCTTTTCCCAGTACGGACATAAGGTCGGTCAGTTGCTGATTACCAAGGAAGATGTGGATGACCCGAAACGGCGGGGCAATCTGGTGCAGACCTTTGAAAAGCTGTTTGAATTCGGCGCCATCCCGGTGATTAACGAAAACGATGCTGTGGCTGTGGACGAAATTGTGTACGGCGATAACGACAGCCTTTCCGCGGTGGTGGCAACGCTGATTCATGCAGACGCACTGGTGATTCTCACGGAAACCAACGGCTTGTATACCGCCAATCCCATGAAAGACCCGACGGCGCGGCGGATTGCTCAAGTGACGGAGATTACCGATGAAATCCGCGGCTGCGTCTCCCGTGACGGCACAGCATTGGGCACCGGTGGTATGGTGACCAAACTCCATGCCGCGGAGATTGCCACCGCTGCCGGGGTGGATACATATGTGATTTGCGGCAAGGACCCCCGGGATATTTACCGGTTGATGGACGGCGAGGACTTAGGCACCCATTTTGCGGCGCGGTAAGGAGGAAGACAAGATGCTGGAACAAATCGGAAAACAGGCAAAGGCTGCGGCCCGTCGATTGGCCGCCTGCACCACGGAGGAGAAAAACCGGGCGCTGCTGGCTATGGCCGATGCGGAGAGCATTGAGCGGCACAGGGAAGAGATTCTTTTCGCCAACGAAAAGGATATGACCGCTGCCCGGGAAAAGGGCATGAACGATACCATGCTGGACCGTTTGCAGCTGACCGGAGAGCGGGTAAAGGGCATGGCGGCCGGTCTGCGGGATGTGGCGGCATTGCCGGACCCGGTGGGACGGGTGCTGTCGGACCAAGTGCGGCCCAACGGTTTGCATTTGGTGAAGGTGGCGGTACCCATCGGCGTGATTGCGGTGATTTATGAGGCGCGGCCCAACGTGACGGCGGATTCCGCGGCGCTGTGCCTGAAAAGCGGCAACGCGGTGATTCTCCGGGGCGGAAAAGAGGCCATTTCTTCCAACATTGCCATTGCAAAGGCCATGCGGTCCGCCTTGGAAACTGCGGGATTGCCTGCCGATTCCATTCAGCTGATTGAAGACACCACCCATGAAAGCGCCAATGCATTGATGCACTTGAATCAGTATGTGGACGTGCTGATTCCCCGGGGCAGCCAGCGGCTGATTCGGGCAACGGTGGAGCAGTCTACGGTACCGGTGATTCAAACCGGCTCCGGTGTGTGCCATATTTATGTGGACAAAGCTGCCAACCCGGAAATGGCGGCAGAGATTATTGAAAATGCCAAAACCTCCCGCCCCTCCGTGTGCAATGCGGCAGAGTGCATGCTGATTCACAAGGATATTGCTCCCCGGGTTTTGCCGCTGATTGCAGACCGGTTGTCTGCCAAGCATACCCAGATTCGGGGTGACGCCCGGGTGATGGACATTCTGGGAAACAGAGCAACACCGGCTACGGAAGAGGATTGGGGCAAGGAGTATCTGGATTACATCATGGCTGCCCGGATTGTGGACAGCTTGGAGGAGGCAATGGAATATATTTACCGGTATTCCACCGGCCATTCCGAGTGCATTGTCACCGATGACCCGGCAGCTGCGGAGAAATTCCTGAACGGTGTGGATGCTGCGGCGGTGTATCACAATGCTTCTACCCGATTCACCGACGGCGGCGAGTTTGGCCTGGGCGCCGAGATCGGCATCTCTACGCAGAAGCTGCACGTGCGCGGCCCCTTCGCGCTCGAGGGCCTGACCTCGTACAAGTACGTGCTGCGCGGCTCGGGGCAGGTGCGTGCCTAGGATGGTCCTCACGCAAGCCGGCGTCGGCGCCGGGTGCGAGCAAGCGGCGGTTGCCCCCGTGGTCTGCGAGCGCTTCGACGATCTTGGGGCCGACGGCAGCCCAGTGCGCCTCGGCATCATGGGCGGTACGTTCGATCCCATCCATATCGGGCATCTGGCCTGCGCCGAGCAGGCGCGCAGCGCCGTCCTG
>CAJMMY010000039.1 GCA_905214605.1 uncultured bacterium
GAGCCTTATTCCGCAAGCAGCCGGTGTATGGTGGTAACCGAGACCAGAACCGGCAAAATTCTGTTTGAGTTCGATTACGGTTCCACCTATTCCTTGGCCATTCAGCCGATCAGCAATTCCGGAAAAGCCGCAACCTGGTTTAAGGGTTACAAATACTACGGCAGTTTCCAGTACGCACGGCTGACAGACAACGAAAAAATTACTGTTGTCAACTTTGTGAATATTGATGATTATGTTAAGGGCGTTCTGCCGTCCGAAATGGGCGGTAGTTTCCCGCTGGAAGCATTGAAGGCACAGGCATTGTGTGCAAGAGCCTATGCGGCAAGCCATTTCAATTCCCGGCGTCAGTATGGCTTTGATGTGTATGCCGATACTTGGGATCAGGTATATCGTGGCTTAAACGGAGCCACCTCAACAACCAATGCTGCCGCAGACGCTACGGCCGGTCAATACATCTGGTATCATGGACATTTGTGCGAATCGTACTTCTTCTCCTCCTCCGGCGGTGCTACGGAATCCAGTCTGAACGTTTGGGGAACGGAGCTGCCCTACTTGCAAGGTGTTGTTGACCCTTACGACAGTGAAACCAGCCATACATACGATCAATGGAGCTACACATTGACAGCGGCCCAGATTCAGAGTAAACTCAACAGCAAATTCTCAAAATGCAATTTGGGAACCATCGCATCTGCCACACCCACCTATTCGGATACCGGAAACTGCATTTCCATTACGTTTACGGATACCAGCGGAAACAGCTACGCAATTTCCCGCACAAACTGCTATTATGGTCTGGACTTGCCCAGTCTTCACTTCACCATTGAGCAAAACAGCAGCGGTGACTTTGTGATCAACGGCGGCGGTTGGGGGCACAACTGTGGCTTGAGCCAGTGGGGCGCCTATGCAATGGCTAAAAACCACAATATGACCGCATCTCAAATTATCAAATTCTATTACACTGGAGTATATGTTCGATGAAAAAATCCGATTTTTGGTTTGATCTTCCGGAAGATCAGATTGCACAGACCCCCTTGGAGAAACGGGATAACTCCCGCTTGATGTATTTGAATCAGAAAACCGGAGAGGTTGCGCACTACCATTTCTCTGATTTGCCGAAATTCTTGAATCCCGGCGATTGCCTTGTCTTGAATGACTCCCGGGTTCTCCCCGCCCGCTTGATTGGACACCGCCCCACCGGCGGTCAAGTGGAAGTTCTGCTGCTGAAAGACTTGGGCAATGACGAATGGGAATGTCTGACCAAACCCGGCAAAAAGGCAAAGCCCGGCGCAGAGATTTCTTTCGGCGACGGACAGCTGAAAGCAACGGTGCTTTCTACCGGTGAAGGCGGTACCCGGCGCGTCAAATTCGATTATCAGGGCATTTTCCTGGAGGTTCTGGAAGAACTGGGCAGAATGCCTTTGCCCCCTTATATCCATGCGGAACTGGCTGACCAGGAACGGTATCAGACGGTGTATTCCAAGGTGGTCGGCAGCGCTGCGGCGCCCACTGCCGGATTGCACTTTACAAAAGAACTGCTGGATCAAATTCGCGGCATGGGTGTGAAGGTCTGCTTTGTAACGCTGCACGTCGGTTTGGGTACCTTCCGTCCGGTGAAAGAAGATGAAATTGAAACCCATGAAATGCACTCGGAATTCTGCATTATGCCCAAGGAAACCGCAGATGCCATCAACGAAACCAAAGCCAACGGCGGACGGGTTATTGCGATTGGAACCACTTCCTGCCGAACGATTGAGTCTTTCGCCAACGAAGATGGCACGATGGACGAGAAATCCGGTTGGACCGACATTTTCATTTATCCCGGATATCGGTTCAAGTGCGTCGATGAGCTTGTGACCAACTTCCACCTGCCGGAAAGCACCCTCATTATGCTGGTGTCTGCACTGGCAGGTCGGGAGAACGTTCTGCGCGCTTATGATATTGCCGTGCAGGAAAAGTATCGCTTTTTCTCTTTCGGTGACGCCATGTTTATTGGTTCTCCCAAAGAAACAACAGAATAAAATAGGAAACGCAGAGTGTCATTCGCTCTGCGTTTTTTCGCTCCCATTCAGAGAATTTCGGACAATAAAACATGTAAAATTCTCATGCCATTTAATTTATACACTTTGCGTGGGAGTGTCTATGGCGTTTTCAATGCGAGTGATGTATACTGGCTTTTTGTACCAAATCAACATGACATCGAGTAATGTAGAAAGGATGCGGCAGTTTCCATGGAATCAAACGAAAAACCCAGCTTTTGGGTCAAACTGTCAACATTTATTGTAGATAAGCGAAACTTCTTTTTCCTATTGTTTGCGCTGTCTTGTATTTTTAGTGTATTTTCGTCTGCATGGGTCAAAACGAATGATGATTTGACCAGTTATCTTCCTGCGGATACGGAAACCCGTCAGGGCTTGACGATTATGGAAGATAACTTCACGACCTACGCAACGGCTCGAATTATGGTCTCGAATATCTCGTTGGATCGCGCGGAGACGCTGAGCCATACGTTGAAAACCGTAAAAGGCGTTACTTCCGTGGACTTCTATGATCCGGATAGCCAGGATTCCCAACTGTCCGATTATTACAAAGATGCCTCGGCGCTGTTTACCATTACATTTGCCGGAGAAACGGAAGACGAGATTTGCTCAAAAGCTATGAGTACTCTGAAAGAAATGCTTTCGGGGTATGACTATTACATTGACAGTGAAATCGGCAACAGCATCAACGATACTCTGGGAAAAGAAATGCAGATTGTTATGGCAATTGCGGTAGTGATTATCGTTGTCGTTCTGCTGTTCACCTCCAAAACCTATATGGAGGTTCCGGTGCTGCTGATAACATTCGGTGCAGCAGCGCTCTTGAACATGGGCACAAACTTCCTGATGGGTGAGATTTCCTTTGTGACGAATTCCATCGCCGTGGTGCTGCAGCTGGCATTGGCCATTGACTATGCAATCATCTTGTGCCATCGGTTCACGGAAGAACGGGAATTTCGGGATACCCGAGAGGCTTGCATTATTGCATTGAGCAAGTCGATTCCGGAAATTGCCGGTTCCAGTTTGACCACCATTTCCGGCTTGGTCGCTATGATGTTCATGCAGTTCCGTATCGGTTACGATATGGGCATTGTGCTGGTAAAAGCAATCATTCTGAGCTTGCTTTCTGTATTTACGCTGATGCCCGGCTTGCTGATGCTCTTTGCCAAAGGTATGGACAAAACGCATCACAAGAATTTTGTACCGAAAATTGATGCTGTGGGTCACTTTGCGGTAAAAACCAAAGTCATTATCCCGTTGCTGTTTGCAGGATTACTGGTGGGCGCCTTTATTCTTTCCAACAACTGTCCTTATGTCTACGGCAGCTCCACCTTGACTACGTTCAAGAAAAATGAAGCCCAGATTGCAAAGGAAAAGGTCACCGATACATTCGGCAGCACAAACACCTTGGCAATGGTGGTGCCCTCCGGCGATTATGCAAAAGAGAAGGCATTGCTCAGCGAGCTGAAAAAGATGGAACACATTGATTTCGTCACCGGACTTTCCAGCGTAGAAATCAAGGACGGCTATGTTCTCACTGATCAGCTCACGCCTCGTCAGATGTCCGAGCTGATGGACATTGATTACAGTGTGATTAAACTGGCCTACACCGCTTATGCAGCAGACCAAGGCAGCTATGGTCAAATCATCGGCGGTATTGATGATTACAGTGTTCCGCTGATTGACATGTTCATGTTCATCTATGACCAAAAAGAGGCCGGCTATATTTCTTTGAGCAGCGATTTGAATCAGACATTGGATAGTCTCCATGATCAGTTGGTTGATGCCAAAGCGCAGCTGTCCAGTGATGACTACACACGATTTGTATTGCAGCTGGATTTGCCGGAAGAATCCGATGAAACCTTTGCTTATCTGAAAACCTTACATAATGTGGCTGCGCGCTATTACAGCGAGGTATATTTGGTCGGCAACTCCACCAGTGACTACGATTTGTCTCAATCCTTTATCAAGGATAATCTGATGACAAACATTTTGTCGGTACTGTTCGTTTTGATTGTGCTGGTGTTCACGTTTATGTCTGCTGGTTTGCCGTTCCTACTGATCGTGGTCATTGAAGGCAGTATTTGGGTGAACTTCTCCTTCCCCTATCTGCTCCACCAGAATTTATTCTTCATGAGCTACTTGATTGTCAGTTCCATTCAGATGGGCGCAAATATCGACTATGCAATCGTTATTTCCAGCCGCTACACAGAATTGCGCCAGACCATGGATAGTAAGCATGCCATTATCGAAGCACTGAACCAATCCTTCCCTACTATCATTACTTCCGGTACCATTTTGGCTGCTGCCGGTATTCTGATTAGTATGCTCTCTTCCGTGGGCATTGTTGCATCTATTGGTGAATGTCTGGGCCGTGGTACGATTATTTCCATCATTCTGGTTCTGTTTGTTTTGCCCCAGATTCTTGTTTTGGGTGATATCATCATCGAGAAAACATCCTTTGTACTGAAAAAAGCCGGGGTAATCAATCATACGGCAACATCCGGCAATCTGGCAGTAAAGGGTCACGTGCGAGGCTATGTCAACGGCATTGTAGACGCGGATATCCGCGGTGTAATTCAAGGCAGCGTATCCGCATTGGTAGATACCGGTGTCATTGAAAATCAAGATGAAACTGCCGGTACACGGCAAATCAAAGAAGAAAGCGAGGGAAAGCCCGATGAAACGTAAAACACTTTTGAAAAAGATTTCCGCACTCCTGCTGTGCGCATGTTTGATTCTGGGGCTTTTCCCGCTGACCACATTCGCGACGGAAGAAACCATTCGAATTTCCGATATAGATGATTGGAATGATTTCGCAAAAAAATGTACGTTGGATTCCTGGTCTCAGGGAAAAACCGTAGTTCTGGAATCGGATTTGCATCTGAAAAAAGCCGGTATCGTGCCGACATTCGGCGGAACGTTTGATGGCAACGGTCATACCATCAGCGGGCTGAACATCGAAAAAGAGGGCTCCAATATGGGTCTGTTTCGGTATCTGCAAGCCGGTGGCGTTATTCAAAATCTGAAAGTCACCGGAACTGTGGATCCCAGCGGCACTACCACCGGTGTCGGCGGAATTGTCGGCTCCAACAGCGGAAAAATTCTGCAATGTTCCTTTCGCGGAAATGTAACGGCAACCACCGGTGTCGGTGGGATTGCCGGCATCAACGAAAGCACCGGTGAAATTACCAACTGCGCCGTCAACGGCAATGTGAGCGGTGAGCATTACACCGGCGGAATTGCCGGTGAGAACTACGGCAGTATTGTCCTTTGCAAAAACCGTGCGCAGGTCAATACCCACGAAACCAATGTGTCTCCCAATTTGGATACCGTTGACTGGAACAAACTGAACAGCACAGAAAACGTGCCCGCCTGCACCGACAGTGGCGGCATTACGGGATTTTCCAAAGGCATTTTGCAGAACTGCACGAACTATGGAACCGTTGGCTATGCCCATACCGGTTATAACGTAGGCGGTGTTGTGGGACGTCAAGCCGGATACATGGACGGCTGCATCAACAATGGAAAGGTTCTGGGTCGAAAAGACGTAGGCGGTGTTGTGGGGCAAATGGAACCTTACACCCTGCTGCAATTTCAAGCAGATACAATGAATCAGTTGTATGACGCATTGGACCAGATGTCCAACTTACTGGACACCACGCTGACCCATGCACAGTCCAACGGCCAAGATATTTCCGGGGAAATGACCGGCATCAACACCATGACCGATGATATCCGTTCTGATTTGGACGGAATTCTTGATGACCTGGACGCATGGAGTAACGGTACAATTGATACTATAAACGATCTGAGCGCCCGTATTTCCCGCGTTTTGAATCAGATGAGTCCGGTGATTACGGACCTTGAAACGTCCACAGGAGAGATCAGCAGTGCCTGTACCGAACTGCGAAACGGTATCGACAAGCTGGACGAGGTCAATGACCCCAACGCACAGGTTTACAAAGATATCCACGCAACACTGGATAGTCTGAAAAACGCCTCTGACAATATGCAGACAGCAATGAAGTCTATCAGCGCTGCGATAGAAGAGATTCAGAAAGCACTGGGCGATGATACAGCAACTGCGGCGGAGCTTTCCAAGCTGAGCGCAGGATTTCAGCAGCTGTCAAATAGTAGTGCAGAGGCTGCAACAGCAGTCGGTGACCTTTCCCATGAATTGAGTCAGCTGCAGGTCGATGACGAGGAGCAGGCAGCACTGCATACTGCTGCACAGTCGGCGGAAGATGCGCAAAGCGATCACGAGCGCGACGTTTTCTCGAAACACGACGAACATGACGAGCCGCAGCCTCATTTCGAAACCGAAACGTCCGAAGCGTATGGCGAAGGCGAAAGTGACAACGAAGCGTTCAAAAAAGCTGGCGATTCAACCGAAGCTTCGACCGACGAAGCATCTGGCAACGAGGTCGCGGCGCTTTTCGAAAGCCCCGCAACCAAACAGGCCGTTATTGCGGGTGCCGTGGCGGGCTTTGTCGCAGGCGCCATCGCCGCGGCCATTGTGTGCTTCGTGCTGTAAACGAGCATTATGAAACCGACGATGCGCTAGAGCCAAAGCGTTCAGCGCATCGAACAATCATCCCGAAACAGAGAGGCACGGGAGACCGCCACATGTCCCCCGTGCCTCCTAGGCCGTCTAGGCCTTCTGCAGGAGATTCAGCAACTCCTGAACCTCCTGCGCCTTTAGGCTTTCTGGGCTTCCTGAGCTTACCTCGCATCAGAACCTTCGAATGTAGCTTCCAACCATCCTCGCTGCGTTATCGAGCATCCTTATGCACCCCGGCATCCTTGCCGCGCAATCGAGCACTCATGCCGTGCTACGCGCATCAATGTCGCGCACTCGAGCCCCCATGCGCGCTACTTCGCACCCTCGTCGTGCTATCGAGCATCCTTGTCGCACACAAGACGTCCCTGTGCATAGACCTTGCGCACGTTATCGGGCGTCGACAAATACAAAATGCGCGCCAAACGGTCAATGGGGGCATCGAACACGCCAAAGCCCGTAAGGTCGCAATCGGGCCGCTTGGTATCAACCACCTGCATATCGAACGCGCGACCCGGCTCGAACGCGCCCGTTGACAAACCGAGCGCCTCGGCGCCGCCCGTCGTGGCAAGCCAGAACGACTCAACAATCGACACGCGCGTGCCCTCGCCCAATCCACCGCGTTCATCAGGCGGCAACATCGCGTTCACACCCGTTTCAAGAAGGCGTGAAACAAGTACCGCTTGGCGAATATTCTCATACATGCTCGGGCTATAGCCGCCCGAGATATCGGTACCAAGACCCACGTGAATACCCTGTTTACGGAAGCGTTGGACCGGCGCCACCGCGCTCGAGAAATACGAATTCGCCATAGGGCAATGGGCAATCGCCACACCCAGCTCGGCGAACATCTCGCCCTCTTTCTCCGTGACGTAAGGGCAATGCGCCATGATCGTGCGCTCGTTCACCAAGCCGAAATCGCGAAGCGCATACGGGTCGGTTTTTCCAAAACGCTCCAACACCACATCGTGTTCCCATTGGCCCTCGTTGCAGTGGGTTTGCACGTAGGCGCCCGTCGAAGCCGCAAGGTCGCCAAGGCCGCGCAGCACTTCATCGGTGCAACTTGGAATGAAGCGCGGCGTGATAACTGGCCAAATGCCCTGCTTGCTTGCGCGGCCAATGGCTTCAACTTCCTTAATAAGCGTCGCCGTGTCGGCAACAGCCTGTTCAGGCGAGGCGTCGCGATAGTATTCGGGATTCGCAGCCGGGTCGTCCATGACCGTTTTGCCGACAAGTGCGCGCTGGCCCTTTTCGGCGCAAATCGCCGCGAGCTCGATGCTCGATTCCAAATGCGCGCTTCCCAAATACACCGTGGTCGTCGAGCCGCGCGCGAGCAAAGCATCCACAAGGTCGCCGTACACGCGGCGCGCGAATTCCATATCAGAGAACTTCGACTCC
>CAJMMY010000040.1 GCA_905214605.1 uncultured bacterium
CCGCGGCAAAACCCTCAAAATGGGGCAAGCGGATTGCTGTGATTGCCGCCATTGCCGTGATTGGCTGCGGAATCGGGTTTTCCCGGTCGCTGACATCGATTCAGGACCAGCAGCTGTCCATGCGCTCCAGTATCTATTCCCTGCAAAATCAGGTGAACGGCTCGCTGAGCGGATTGACCACGCAAATTGAGACCATTCTGAAAGACCAGAACAGCCTGTTTGCAGACTATACAGCCAACTACGGAAATATGGACTATCGCGCGGGAACCATGGAAGTGACTGCTGCCGTGACGCCGAAAACCTATCAGCCGGGAATGCAGGTGAGCTTTCAAGTGAATGACGGCAAGGAAAATCATACGGTGCCGGGGAAAGAATCCACGGACGGCGACCACAGCTTTTCTGCGGTGATTCCCTGCAATCTTACCGATGCGGTAGCGGTGTCTGCCGTGCTGCAATACAACGGTGTGGAGCAGCGTCAAATCATAGAATGTTGGAGCTATTTGCTGCGTGATAGCTTGATTCTGGACACCGTGAGCAGCGATGACTTCGGAATGCGTCTGTGGGCAATGTCTCTTGCAGAATTGGAGCGAGACTCTTCCATCGAATCGGCGGTAATATTCCGGAATCCCGGGGAGGATTCGACTGCAGAATCGGAGGATTTATCCCAGAATCCCGAGAAGGACACGGCTGCCAGAGCGGAGAAGGTTGTGGTTCGGCTGTATATCAACGGCAAGCTGAAAAAAGATATTCCGTTCGAGCCGGGCATTCCGGAGAGCTATCAGGGCTATGATGACTGCTACGGTTTCCACGGCACGATGTCCACGGATTTTCTGAAAGATGTGCAGGAAAACGATACGGTGAGCATTGTTACGGTGGTAACGGACC
Organism: uncultured bacterium; assembly: GCA_905214605.1. The sequence goes on from CAJMMY010000040.1 coordinate 886, forward strand.
AGTATGACCGGACTTATGCCATCGAGCGGAGCGAGTATCTCTACCAGGGCAGCAAAAACGACGGTACGTTCGACATGAATGATATTGCAACCACGTGGGAACTTTGTGACACAGACAAATGGACGGAAGGTCTGGAATAAAATCAAACAGAAAACCGGGTGTGCTTTTTGGGGCGCACCCGGTTTTGTCATTATGCGGTTTCTTCGGCTGCTTTGGCGCGTTTTTCCGGCAGCTGAGAAATGATAATGGCTGCGAACATCAGAAGACAGCCAAGCCCCTCGCGGCTGGTGGGAATTTCATGGAGCACCACGGCACCGGTGAGCACGGCGAATACGGATTCCAAGCTCATCAGCAGGGAGGCAATGGTGGGCTTGGTGTATTTCTGTGCCACGATTTGCAGGGTGTATGCCACGCCGCTGGAGAGAATACCGGCATAAGCAATGGGCAAAGCTGCGCTGTAAATGGCGGACCAACTAGGGGTCTCAAACAGAAACATGAGCACACCGGAGAGAATTCCGGTGACCAGAAACTGAATGCAGGACATGCGCACACCATCCACCATAGGGGAGAAGTGGTCCACCACCATAATATGAAAGGAAAATGCAACGGCGCAGAGCATAATCACAAAGTCGCCCTTGCTGATGGAAGAGAACCCGTCGGTGACCGAAAGCAGGTACAATCCTGCCAGAGCAATCAAAACGCACAGCCAGATGCGACCGGGCACTTTCTTTTTCAGAAACAGACCGAAAATGGGCACCAGAACAATATAAGTTGCGGTAATGAATCCGGCTTTTCCTGCGGAAGTATATTGCATACCCACCTGTTGCAGGTTTGCGGCAATGGTCATGAGAATACCGCAGAGAATTCCGCCGGTCCACAGCTTTTTTTTGCTGCCCGCAGGCGCGGGGGGATTTTCTCCGCTGCGGCTCCGATTTTTATCCAACAGCAGGAAAACCGGAACCAGAAAAATGGTTGCCAGAATACTGCGGCTGCATTGGAAGGTAAAGGGCCCTACATAGTCCATGCCCACACTTTGTGCCACAAAAGCGCTGCCCCAGATAAATGCAGTGAGCAGGAGATACAGATTGCCTTTCATTTCTTGGCTTTTCATAGTGATGTTCTCTTTCTCTTTTCGTTCAATCGGAATGGAATTTAAGCGGAGGGCTCTGCGGGAATCCGTTCCACAAAGTCTTTTCTGTGTTTGACCCAGATGCCGCAGTAACAGACCACGTGCATCAGGAATGTAATGACCCATGTGATGGGCCAGCTGATATACAGCATGGGCAGGGTGTGGTAGACCTGGAAAATGGTCTGAACCCAGAGAATACGGAACAGGCAGGAGCCTACCAACGAAACCAGCATGGGCATAATACCATAGCCCATACCCCGCATAACGCCCACAATGGTATCCATCCAACCGCAGAGGAAGTAAGTCAGACAAATAATTTCCATACGCTGCAGACCAAAGGTAACGACCATGGCGCTGTCGGTGTAGATGTGCAGCAGGGGCCGGCCGAAGAGGTACGCGCCGCCGCCCAGAACAAGGCCCACAAAGGTGACCAGACCCAAACATTCAAACAGCACCTTGTGCAGCCGTTTGTATCGTCCGGCACCGTAGTTCTGACCGGAGAAGTTCATAGCAGCCTGATACACGGAGTTCATTGCGATATACACAAAACCCTCGATATTGGTAGAGGCGGTGTTTGCAGCCATAACCACCTCGCCGAAAGAGTTGATGGCGGACTGAATGACCACGTTGGACAGCGCAAACAGCGAGCTTTGAATTCCGGCCGGAATGCCCACCCGGAGAATGCGCAGCAGCTTGGATTTGCTCACCCGCAGCTTACTCCGTTGAATTCGAATGGAGCTGTTCAGCCGGGTCATGCGCCGGACAATCAGAAACGCGGAAACGTACTGAGAAATAATGGTAGCCAGCGCCACACCGGCTACGGACATATTCAGCACGATGACAAAGAACAGGTTCAGCACAACGTTCAGAATACCGGCTACGGATAGATAGTACAGCGGGTGTTTGGTGTCGCCGGTGGCGCGGAGAATCGAGGCGCAGAAGTTAAACAGCAGGGAGCCGGGCATGCCCAGAAAGAATATCCGCAGATACAGCGCCGACAAAGGCAGCACAGCCTCCGGAGAGCCCATCAGCTCCAGAATCGGGCGAGCCAACAGCAACCCAATCAGCATCAGACCGGCGCCGCCGACCACACTCAAAATCACAGAGGTGTGCACCGTCTCCTGCACCGCCTCATCGTCTTTGGAACCGTAAAAGTTTGCTACCGCTACGTTTGCTCCGGCGGAAATGCCGATAAACAGGTTGGTCATCAAGGAAACCAACGAGGCTGTGGAGCCCACTGCAGCCATGGCGTTGTCTCCGGCAAAATTGCCCACCACGATAATGTCTGCGGCATTGAACAGCAGCTGCAGCACACCGGACAGCAAAATCGGAATGGTGAACACAATGATTTTTTTCAGCAGAGGACCGGAAGTCATATCCAATTCATTGGCGTGTTCCATAAAAACCTCCTATATGAAAGAAATTTACGTCAATTTGAATTTGTCTTTATATCATAACGCATTTTCTGCGTTGCTGCAATTGACCGATTTTCTGAATGATTCACCGGATTGTATGGCAGAAATCAGTAATAAATGATATACTGACGGAAAGAATCAGTGAGGTGAGTCCATTTGAAGTTTTTACATATCGGTGACCTGCATCTGGGAAAGCGGGTCAATGAGATTTCCATGCTGCCGGAGCAAAAGCACATTCTCTCGGAAATAGCCGCCATTGCGGAGCGGGAGCAGGTGGACGGAATTCTGGCGGCAGGGGATTTATATGACAAGTCCACACCGTCGGCGGAGGCTGTGCGACTGTTGGACGGATTTCTGACGGAATTATCGGAAAAGAACATTCCCTTTTACGGAATCAGCGGCAACCATGACAGCGCGGAGCGGTTGGCATTTGCGGCGGCGCTGCTGAAACGGCAGGGAGTAACCGTCTCGCCGGTGTTTGACGGAACTTTGGAGCGGGTGGATTTGACCGATGCATACGGTCCGCTGCATTTGTATTTGATGCCTTTTTTGAAACCGGCTATGATTCGGCCGTTTTTCCCGGAAAAGACCATTGAAAGCTACGAAGACGGCATTGCCTGCGTGTTGGAGGCGGCGCAGGTGGATCCGGCTGCCCGGAATGTGCTGATTGCCCATCAGTTTGTGGTGTCCGGTGAGACAACGCCGGAGCGCTGCGATTCCGAAACGGTTTATGTGGGCGGAGTGGACAGCGTGTCGGCGGGTTTGTTTGATGCTTTTGATTATGTGGCGCTGGGGCATCTCCACGGAGAGCAGTCCATCGGCCGGGAAACGGTGCGGTACAGCGGCTCGCCGCTGAAATATTCATTCTCCGAGGTGCGGCAGCAAAAAGGGGCACTTTGCGTGACAGTGGGAGAAAAGGGCAGCGTGACCGTTGAGAAAATTCCTCTGACACCGCTGCATGATATGCGGGAAATCCGCGGCCCCATTGACCAATTGTTGGCCCCGGAGACCGTTGCCATGGGAGACCCGGAGGACTATCTCCACGTAACCTTAACCGATACGGCAGTGATGGACGCAGCAGCTCGGGTGCGGCAGGTGTACCCCAATTTGATGAAACTGGATTTCGACAATGCCATGACCCGCAGCCGGGGTGCTTTGGGAACTCCGGAGCTGCAGGAAAAGCAGGATCCTCTGGCGCTGTTTGCTGCATTTTATGAGCAGCAGAATCAAGAGCCGTTGAACGGCGAAAAATTGGCCTATGTCCAAAGCTTACTGGGGGAGGGAGAACGATGAAACCGTTAAAACTGACAATGAGCGCATTCGGCCCCTATGCCGGAGCGGTGGAGATTCCCTTTTCGGAAATGCTGGACCATGGCTTGTATTTGATTACCGGCGATACCGGCGCAGGAAAAACCACCATCTTTGACGGCATTGCTTATGCCCTCTACGGAGAGAGCAGCGGCAAAAGCCGGGAGGTGTCCTCCATGCGCAGCGACTTTGCACCGGCCGATGCAGAAACCTATGTGGAACTGGAATTCCGGTTCCGGGGAGAAGTATATCGGGTCCGGCGGCGGCCGGAATATGAGCGGCCCAACAAGCGGAATCCGGAGAAAATGACCAAGGTTCCGGCCGAGGCGGAGCTGCATCTGCCGGACGGAACGGTGATTACCGGGGTCCGTCCGGTCACGGCGAAGGTGGAAGAGCTTTTGGGCATGGACCGGAATCAGTTCTCACAGATTGTGATGATTGCGCAGGGAGATTTTCTGAAATTACTCCATGCGGGCACCAACGACCGCCGAGAAATTTTGCGGAAAATCTTCAATACCAAGAAATATGAGGACTTTCAGCAGCAGCTGAAAGCGCGGGCGAAAGCCTTGGAGGCAACGTATAAGGACGGGGAAAAAGCCGTTTTGCAGTATGCCGAGCAGCTGAATTGCGCCCCGGACTATGCACGGAAAGAGGATTTTGACCGGCTGCGCTCCGGTGAAAATTACTATCTGTTGGACGAATTGCTGAAACTCAGCGAGGAAAGCGACCGAGAGGAACAGCAGACGCAGAATACGCTGGACGAACAGACCGAGCAGATTGCGGTACAGCAGGCACAGCTGCATCGAGCCATGGGCACCATGCAGCAGCAGAATCTGCAGACCAACACCTATCTGGAAAACCGGGCGAAATTGGAGCGCTTGCGTCCGAAACAGAAGGAATTGGAGCTGCGGCTGCAGCAGGAGCAGGCACAAGAGCCGGAGCGGGAGCGCTGCCGGCAGAACATTCTTCATTTGCAGGAAATGATGCCCAAATACGGGGCATTGGAATCGGCGCAGCAGAAACTGCGGCAGAGCCGCCTAAGCTATGAAAAGCTGCTGAAACAACAGAAAACCCTTGTCGAGGAAGAACAACAGCTGCAGTTGCAGCTGCAGGCATTGGAACAGCAGCTGCAGGGAACGGAGCAAACCAGCGCCGCATTGGAAAAAGCCACCCACACATACGGGGAATATCAGACCCGGCAGAGCCATTTGCAGCAGCTGAGAACCCGTTATGATGCATGGCGGGAAACGGCAATTCAGCTTCAAAAAGGACAAAAGGATTACGAGGCTGCGGAAGAGCGGGCAAGAATTGCCGGGGAAACCGCAGCCCGTTTGGAGCGGCGATTCCGTCGGGAACAGGCGGGAATTTTGGCTGCCGACCTGACAGAGGGGCAGCCCTGCCCGGTTTGCGGCGCGGTTCATCACCCGCAGTTGGCGGTTTGCACGGAAGACGCGCCCACGGAGGAGTCTGTGGAGCAGGCGAAACAGAAGTCGGAGCAGCTGAATAGTCAGTGGCAGAAACAGAGCACATTGACCGCCACGCTGCGAGCCACCTGCGCTGCGCAGGAACAGCAATTCCGGGAGCAGGCGGAGGGATTCCTTCCACCGGAATTGCCGGATAAGGACATTCCCGGTCAGATTGAATCCGAATTGAGCGCTGTTCGGGAGCAGGTGCGGAAATGGACCGATACAATTCACGTACTGGAGCGGCAAAAAGAACAGCGACAGCAGGCGCAGGAGCAGCGAACAAACAAGCTGAACCGGCAAAATCGGTTGCAGCAGGAACTGCAGCAGGTCCATTCGGCGGTTTCTCAGCAGCTGGCGGATTGCTCCGCAGCGGAAAAGGAAACGGAAATGCTCCGCAGCGGCTTGGATTATGCCACCCGGAACGAGGCGGAGCAGGCAATGCAGCAATGGCAGAGCCGTCAGACTGCGTTGGAGCGGGCATTGGAGCATGCCAAAACGGAAAAGGAAAACGGAGAAAAGGCGCTGCGGGAGTGTCAGGCTGTTCTGGAGTCGTTGGAGAAAAACGGCGTGCGCCCGGAATTGCAAGATTTAACCCCCTTGGAAACGGAAAATCAGCGTTTGAAAAGTTTGCAGGAGACGTATTTCCAAAAGCAGACGGAAATTTCCGGGCGGCTGTCTGCCAACGAACGGCTGCGGGGAAAAATCCGGCGCACCCGGGAAGATACGGAGGACGTGAGCCGGCAGTATCTGATGGTGCAGAATCTGTCGGATACGGCAAACGGCGAGCTGAAAGGCAAGCCGCGCATTGCCTTTGAGTCCTACATTCAAGGGGCCTATTTTGACCAAGTCATTGAGGCGGCCAATCTGCGGCTGAATTATATGTCCTCCGGACGATATGAACTGGTGCGGCAGCAGGAAACATCAAATTTGCGGAGTCAGACCGGTTTGGAATTGGACGTTATGGATTACTACACCGGAAAATGCCGAGGCGTGAAGACCCTCTCCGGCGGGGAATCCTTTAAAGCCTCGCTGTCTTTGGCGTTGGGGCTTTCCGATGTGGTGCAGCGGTATGCCGGGGGCGTGGAAATCGACGCTATGTTCGTGGACGAGGGATTCGGTACATTGGACGCGGAATCCCGGCAGCAGGCCATTCAGATTCTCAACGGCTTGACCGATGACAACCGTATGGTGGGAATTATTTCCCACGTTGCGGAGTTCCGGGAGAGCATCGACCGGCAAATTTTGGTGGAAAAGAGTACGGATGGCAGCCGCGTCCGTTTGGTGTACTGATATGGAATGGACATGGAAAGCGATTCGCCAAAAAGTCTTTGAGCTGCGCCACGAACGGACTTATTCCGGGGAGGGTACCCGGCTGAAGTATATGTATTTCCCGGCACCGAAGGGTCCGGAAGGGCGGAATATTCTCCTTGTGGGATTTCAGGGGTGCCATGACAAGCAGGCGCGGTACAATTACGTGCGGACCTGCAGTGAATTTCCCATTCATCGGCTGTTTCTGAAAGACGATTTTGCACCCAACGGCAGGGGAAGTTATTACATCGGGGAGCATGGCACCTATAACGTGGAGCGGCTGTGCCATGAGATTGTGCAGACGTTTATAGACCGGCTGCAGCCGGAGCGGGTACTGTTTATCGGCTCCAGTAAAGGCGGCTACGGTGCCATCAATTGAGGCATTGAGTTTCC
>CAJMMY010000041.1 GCA_905214605.1 uncultured bacterium
ACGGAGTTTCCGTCTACCATAACGGATTCTATCACATATCCGCTATCCGGAAGAACCGTAACGCTCATACTGCCGCCCCGCACCACAGTGGAAGTACCAGCCGGGGAAACGTCTCCCCCTTTGCCGCAGCTAACGGAAATGGTATAGACCTGTTCTTCTTCCGGCAAGGTCATCTCCGGTACATCGGCAGGGTCTCCCTCTTCGTCCGGCGTTTCGGTGGGCATAGGAGTCGGCTCCGTTGCGGGCCGCTGGTCAATCACCGTTGTGGCGTTGGGCGTTGTCTCCGCCTGGTCCTTGTTTCCTCCGCTGCGGGCTGGAATGATTCCCGTCATAATCCCCAGTACCGCTCCCAAAATCAAAAACAGCAGCACTGCGCCAAACACATACAGTCCCGTTTTACCGCCTGAATTTTGTTCCATAGTAATCCCCGCCTCTCTCCGGTTCAATCACTTTTCTCTATTATACATGAGACGATTGGATTTTACAATTTGTTTCGAATATGCTACAATAAAAAAATCAAATGAGTCATTTGGAGGTTCTTATGCAAAAACGTGCATTGGTCACCGGCTCCTCCCGGGGAATCGGTGCCGCTACCGCCAGAGCATTGGCGGCAGACGGTTGGGAAGTCAACATCAACTATTATCAGTCCGAGGAAAAAGCGCTGGCACTGGCTGCTGAGCTGGGCACCCGGGCATTCCGGGCAGACGTATCCGACCCGAAACAGGTGCAGGCGATGTTCGATGCCATGGGTCCGGTGGAACTGTTGGTCAACAACGCCGGCGTTGCCCACGAGGGATTGATTACCGATATTTCAGAAGAACAGTGGCAGCGGCTTTTTGCCGTAAACGTGGGCGGCGTGTTCAACTGCGTCCGAGCTGCCCTGCCGTATATGATTCACATCAAGCACGGCATCATCATCAACACTTCTTCCATTCTGATGAAGGCCGGCGGCTCCTGCGAGGCTGCTTACACCGCCACCAAAGGTGCCATTGAGGGTCTGACCAAGTCTCTGGCACGGGAATTGGGTCCCTCCGGCATCCGCGTCTGTGCGGTTGCTCCCGGCGCCATTGAGACAGATATGCTCTCCTGCTTTAGCCGGGAGGAATTGGACGCTGTGGCAGCGCAGGCACCGCTGGAGCGAAACGGTATGCCGGAAGACGTGGCTCGGGTGACGGCCATGCTGGCTTCCGATGCCTGCCAGTTTGTAACCGGCGCCATTGTGCCCGTGGACGGCGGCAACATTCTGTAATTTTCCCATCTCTGCAACAAAGGCAGTTCCGAAATCTCGGAACTGCCTTTTGCGTTATTCGGTGGGTTTATCGGATTTGGGTTTCCGATTGTTGTAATGCCGCCGACGGTTGTTATTGTGATTGGGTTTCTTCTCGCCGTTCTGGCTCTGCGGACCGGCATTGGGCTTTGCAGCCTTTTCTTCAGCAGGTTTCTGACCGCCCTGATTCTGCCGGGGCTGGCGATTCCGTCTGTTCTGGTCCTGCTGACCGCCCTGACGTTTTTTGTCCGGGTTCTGCTGCGGTTTTTCTCTCCGTTCGGCCGGTTTCTCCGTCCGCTCACCCTGGGCCTGTTTGGGCTGATTCTGACCGCCGGAGCGGCCGCCCTCCCGTCTTCCGTTGGGGCGGCGGCGATTGTTATTGTTCCGGTTCCGGCGCTGATTCTCGTAGTTTTCCCGCGCCTCCTGCTCTGCCTTCTCGGCAGCTGCCATACGCGCCTTCCGTTCCTGCTTTTTGTCCTGATCCTCGTACTCGTCCAGCAGGATAATGTCTTCCCATTCATCCCGCTCTTCCACGACTTCCGGCTCTGCCTTGGGCACGTACTTCAGCACGTCCGGCAGGGGCTCGCCCTCTTTCGGACGTCCACCGGGCACTGCAGCCACCTGCTCTGCGGAATAGTTGTGCTGCTCCGTGGGATTTTCTCCATCCAGACGAACCTTTACCTGCTGGCGCAGCAGATTCACCTGGGTTACGTTGCCGTAGCCGTCCGGAGTCTGGACAAACGCGCCGTTTTTCGGCACCGTCTTGACCAAATCCTCATAAGCCTCCTGCTCATACCGCAGGCAGCACATCAGACGTCCGCAACAACCGGAAATCTTCTTCGGATTCAGAGACATATTCTGCACCTTTGCCATTTTCGTGGACACCGGGTAGAACTCATTCAAAAACTGGCTGCAGCAGAACGGTCTGCCGCAAATCCCCAGACCACCCATCATTTTTGCCTCATCCCGCACGCCAATCTGGCGCAATTCGATGCGGCTGCGGAACACGGAGGCCAAATCCTTGACCAATTCCCGGAAATCCACGCGGCCATCGGAGGTGAAGAAGAAGGTAATCTTATTTCCGTCGAAATTGCACTCCACGTTCACCAGTTTCATATCCAGACCGTGTTCTGCAATTTTTTTCTTGCCGATTTCGAATGCCTCGGCCTCTTTTTTCTTGTGGTTCTCCACCACCCGGAGGTCTCCCTCCGTAGCCACCCGGAGCACGGGCTGCAGCGGCAGGACCACACGGTCATCCGCCACTCCATGAACGCCTTGGGCGCAATAAGCCAATTCCCGGCCATTGGCAGTCTCTACCACCACCCGGTCCCCTTCCTTCGGCTGGGTTCCGTTGGGGTCAAAATAATAAATCTTCCCGCAGGGTTTGAATCGTATGCTGACTACATCTGTCACTTATTTGTTCCTCGTTTCTACAGGGGCCGCTCCCCCGATACTTTTCACTGCAACGGCACCAAACAAATGCTTGATGCCCACATTCACCGCCAGATAAGCCTGACAGCGTTCCATTACCTCCAAAATCCGCCAGCAATCCTCCGGCGTCAGCTGAGGTGTTTTCCGACGCCGGCACAGCAAATCGGTGAGAACCGACTGCACTGCCTGCGTCCACTGATTGCAGAACGCGGCATCCGATGCCGCCGCCCGGTCATTGCACCACGCCAACAGCGCGGACTTCTTCCCGGCAGCAACCAATTTCAGATACTCCAATGCAGCTTTTTCCGCCTCCGGGTCTGCCTCCGGCGCATCGTCATTGCTGGTGATTTCCACGCACCGGGAACGAATGGTCGGCAGCAGCATAGCCGGTGTGGCTGTGGAGAGAATCAGCACCACCCCTTTGGGCGGCTCCTCCAACAATTTCAGCAGCGCGTTCTGGGCATTGGGGTTCATGGTTTCAGCCTCATGAATTACAAACGCCTTTCCCGGTGCCTCGTTGGACATAATCTGCGCCTGACCAATCATATCCCGAATCTGGTCCACGCGGATTTCCCGTTTCTGCTTGCCCTTATCGTCAGTTTCCCGGCGAATATGGATAATATCCGGATGCACACCGTCCCGGGCTTTTCGGCAATCCCGGCACATTCCGCAGGGGCGCTTGCCCGTTCCGGAACAGACTGCCGCAGCAGACAGCGTCTGCACATTCTGCTGACGCGCCGTTTCCGATGCCGATGCAACGATATACGCATGAGATAAGCGGGAACCGTCGCCCAACTGCAGCCCTTCCATGGCTTTGCCTCCGAATTCTTCGTCTTTCCATGCAGCCCCTCAACGAAACTGCGTGAATCATTTTATTTTAACCGTTTTTCGGACCATAGTCAACAATATCTGTTGGTTTTCCGTTTCGGAATCCCGAATAAATCGAAAAAGAACTGCCTCCCATGACGTTTCCGCCATTTGAGACAGTTCTTTTACTCATTCAATCAAGTCCACTCACGGGAAACCGGCTTTTTGGAGCCGGACTCGTTCTGCGGCTTTTCATACGACACGACCACCCGGCGATTGGGCTCGGTGCCGATGGAACTGGTGCTGACGCCCTCATAATCCTGCAGCGCTGCGTGAATCACGTGACGCTCGTAGGAATTCATAGGCTCCAGAGCCATGCTCCGTTTATACCGGACGGCTTTTGCAGCCATCTTCTCTGCCAGACGAACCAGAGCCTCTTCCCGCTTTGCGCGGTAAGCCTCTGCATCCACACTGATGTGCAGACGTTTTTCGCTGCCGTGATTGACTGCATAGTTGGTCAGATGCTGAATGGCATCCAGAGTCTCGCCCCGGCGGCCAATCACCATGCCCATGCCCTTACCGGACAGATTCACGTTCAAGCCGCCATCGGGCTTGTCCGTAATCTCGATATTGGCCTGGACACCCATCTTTTCCAGCAAACCGCTGAGGAAGTCATAAACTTTCTCGTGGTCCGGATTTCCATCGTTTGCCGAAGATACCTGAGTTTCTTCCGCTGCCACAGGCTCAGCCGGTGCAGCAGCTGCCTGCTCCTGCACTTCGTCCGGTGCCTCATAGGACACGCGCACGACTGCGGGAGAAGCACCGATTCCCAGGAATCCGCTTTTGGCACGTTCCAGGATTTCCACCTGGACGTCGTCCCGGGTCAGACCCAGGTCCGCCAGCGCTGCAGCAATTGCAGCTTCTTCGGTCTTGCCGGATTTCTCTATACTTTTTAACATAAGGTACTCTCCTGTTATGCTTCTGCCTCGGGCGTTTCTGCCGTCGGCTGCTCTTCCTGTTTGCCAAAGCGATCGGGCTCATAGGCTCTGCCCCGGGCATACCGGCGGCCGCCTACCTGAGATGCAGGTACTTCTGCCTCTTCAATGCCCAGACGCTCCCGGCGTTCTGCACGGTCTGCTGCAATTGCAGCAGCCTTCAGCTCATCAGATTTCTGCTTTTCTGCAGCCTGCAGTTTCTTCTTGCTGGTGTTTTTGTTCACGGTTGTAGTACCTTCCGCCTTTTTGCGTTCGGTCTCTTTCCGTTTCTTCTCCAGCTCTTCTTCCCGTTTCCGTTCCCGTTCCAGCCACTCGGTGTCTTCTTCCAGCAGCTTTTTCCGGTAAATCTTCGTGAGGATAAAATCACGTGCGATACCGAAAACGCTGTTGGCAATCCAGTAAACACCCATAGCAGCGGGCATTGCAAAGCAAATCCACACAGACATCAGGGGCATGAAGATTTCCATGGTCTTATTCGTTGCAGCCATCTGATCGCCCTGAGGGCCGGCAGCTACAGGCGGATTCATCTTCATGGAGATTTTCATAGATGCCCAAGACAGCAGGGCGGAAACGATAGGAATCAGGAACAGGCCAAATGCCGGCAGCCAACCGGACAGCTGGCTGAAATCAGCGCCAATCCAGAAAGCCAGACGGGGCGTGGAGCCCAGGTTCATGCCAAGGAAAGAATAGCTGATATCCTTCAGAGCAGGCACCACAGCAGACATCTCTGCGTAATTCTCATGGCACAGCTGTGCCATAACGATTTCCAGATACTGCTTTGCGCGGTTGCTCAGCTCAGCAACGTCCAACAGATTCATCTTTTCCAGCGTTGCCTGCACCAAGGAAACTTCCTCGGAAGTCAGACCCATCATGTGGGTCAAGGGCTGACGGATCACGCTGTACAAAGGAATCAGAATCAGCAGGGGGATGAAAGACCACGCACAACCGGACATGGGGTTGATGTGTTCTTCCTGATAGAGCTTAGATACCTCTTGCTGGTACTTCTGCGGATTTCCGGCATGACGTGCCTCCAGCTCCTTCAGACGGGGCTGCAGACGGGTGGTGCGCAGCATGCTCTTCTTGCTCTGTGCCATGAACGGGGTCATAATCAGGTTCACAACCAGTGCAAAAAGAATCACAGACACACCGTAGCTGCCGAAAATCTCATAGAACTTCATCAGAAGCCAGGAAAAGGGTACTGTAATGATCGACATTCAGTTACTCCAATCGTAATTCATTATTCGGTTTTCTTCCGGTTCATGGAACCGGATCGTAAAAATTATGCTCCCCTTTATGAAAAGGGTGGCATCTGCAAATGCGTTTGAATGCCAACCAGCCGCCTTTCAGCGCGCCGTATTTTTCAATGGCCTCCAATGCATACTGCGAGCAGGTCGGGACAAAGCGGCAGCAAGGCGGCGTATACGGAGAAATGGCCCGCCGATAGAATCGAATCAGCGCCAGCAAAATCGCTTTCACTTCTCCTGCCCGCTTTCCGTGGAAAGAATGCCGAGCTGTTTGCATGCCTTTTCAAAAGCACGCTCCAGCTGCGCGTACGTAGCCTGAGCACTTTTACCCCGCGCCACGATGACTAGGTCCGTGCCTCGGCAAAGCTTGTCCTCCCGCAGGCGGTAAATCTCCCGCAGACGGCGGCGGATTTTATTCCGCACAACAGCCTTGCCGATTTTATTGGACACGGTCACGCCGATACGGTTGGTATCCCGCCCGGTTTGCCGGACGTACAGCACAAGATACGGTGTGACAGCACTTTTCCCCTTCTTGTACAGGCGCCGGAACTCGTAGTTCTTTTTTAAGGTGTCTGTGAATTCCATAGCCTTACCTCTTCGTCCTCAAAAAACTGACCAATCGGAATTAGTAGCTCAGTTTTTTTCTGCCTTTTGCACGACGGCGAGCCAGAACTTTGCGGCCGTTAGCGGTGGACATTCTCTTGCGGAAGCCATGCTCCATCTGTGCGTGACGCTTTTTGGGCTGATAGGTACGTTTAGTCATTTTTTAGTCTCTCCTTTCAGGTTTGATTCTATGCTCATCACGGAACACATGCCCCGTGTAGCAATCCGAATCGGCAGCTGCTTTGAAATAGGCGCAGCTATCCTATATTGTTTGAACGCTTTATTATAACGCGTCAATTCACCGCTGTCAAGTAGTTTTGGAATACAGGCAGCCGCAATAATTTTGACGGTACAGGTCCAGTTCCTGGGAAAGCTGAATACTCTGCTTATAGCCCTCCCGTTTTTTGAAGTCCGAGGGCAGCCACTTCACACCGTACCGCTCCCCCAGCTCCATACCGATGGCATTGATGCGCTGAGCGTCTTTATGAGGCGATACCGTCAGTGTGGTGCAGAAATAATCATACTGCCCCTCCGCTGCCAGACGGGCTGTTTCCTCCAGACGAAGACGGAAACACTCCGTACACCGGGCGCCGCCCTCCGGTTCTTTTTCCAATCCCCGCACCGCTTGGACATACCGGGCACCGTCATAGTCGCACTCCAGAATGTGCACTTCCGGCATGGCAGCCAGTACCTTTCGCTGATTCTCCAACCGCAGGTCATATTCCTCCCGGGGCTGAATGTTGGGATTATAGTAAAGCAGCGTAATCTCAAAAAATTGGGTCAGATACTTCAGAACATACGTGGAGCATGGTCCGCAGCAGCTTTGCAGCAGCACACGGGGTTTCCCTTCCAGACGGCGGGTCAGCTCGTCCAATTTTCTCTGGTAATTCTCTTTCAAATACAATCACCTCGCCGGGAGCGATTGTATCATAATTCATTCGGGATTGACAAGCCCCTATCCTATGGAATACAATAATATGATACCGAGAACGGAGGCGAATTCCTTATGGAACAGCGTACTGATAAAATCAACTACTATCTGGATATTGCGGATACCGTGCTCCACCGCTCCACTTGTATCCGTCGGCAATACGGCGCCATCATCGTCCGGAATGATGAGATTATTTCTACCGGCTATAACGGCGCGCCACGCGGTCGGCGCAACTGCTCCGATTTGGGATTCTGTCGGAGAGAGGCACTGCAGGTTCCCTCCGGTGAGCGGTATGAACTGTGCCGCAGCGTCCATGCCGAGGCGAATGCCATCATTTCCGCGTCTCGCCGGGATATGCTGGGCGGGACCCTGTATCTGGTGGGTCGAGAGGCGGCAAACGGACATCTGACCGACGCAGTGCCCTGCTCCATGTGCAAGCGCACCATCATCAATGCCGGCATTCAGGAGGTCATTGCCCGGGAGGCGGACGGAAGTTTCAAGATTACTCCCGTGCAGGAGTGGATTGACGAGGACGAAACCCTGCCGGAAGATTTGCTGTAATTGGATATATCTGAACGCGCTCTGAGAGGAGTTCCTCTCGGGGCGCGGTTTT
>CAJMMY010000042.1 GCA_905214605.1 uncultured bacterium
ACGTCAAAACACCCTGCGGAATTGCGGTTCCGCAGGGTGTTTTTGCATCGCGCTTTCTTTGATTTTCCACATTAGACATCAAACTGTTTGGCAGAGGGGATATAGCTCTGACTGTACAGAATCACATGGTCGCCCTCCAGCAGCACCAAATCTCCCCGGGGAATCAGCATAGTGCCGTGGCGCTGCACCATAACGATAATCGTCTGACGGGAGATGTCCAGCTCCTGAATCTGCCGGCCGTTCCAGGCATTCTGCTTGCCCAGAATCAGCTCTTTCAGCTCGATGTGCTTGCTGTCTTTCAGCGCCTCCGCGCCTAAAATGATGGTGTCTCCGCTTTTCAAAACCACATCGCCCCGGGGCACCACATTCTCCTTTCCCCGGCGAATCATGGCCACAATCATACCGTGCGGCAGGCACAAATCCTTGATTTCCCGGCCCACCCAAGTATCATGTTTCCACAGTCTGACCTTGATGAACTGAATGTCCTCTTCCTCTGCGTATTCGCTGATGCGCTTCAGTCGGGAATACTGGTCCACAAAGCCTGCGGAAATAATACCGGTGGGGATTGCCACCATACCAACACCCAAAAAGGCGATGATGGTGCCGAATAGTTTTCCCAAGGTTGTCACCGGGTAAATGTCACCGTATCCCACGGTCAGCAGCGTGGAAACCGACCACCAAATGCCGGAAAAGGCGTTCCGGAAAACCTCCGGCTGCGCCTCATGCTCCAAGCTGTACATACACAAGCTGGACCCCAGCATCAGCACCAGCAAAATGAACACAGAGGACAGCAGTTGCTGTTTTTTACTGGTCAGAACCTCGGTAATGACGTTCAGCGAGTCATAATAGGCATTGATGCGGAACAGCCGAAAAATTCGAATCACCCGGAACATGCGGAATGCCACGGCGCCGTCCGGGAAAAAGAACGGCAGGTAGTAGGGCAGGAAGGACAGCAGGTCCACCAAGCCCGTAAAGGAAACCATGTACAGCAGCAGACTTTTCAGTTCCCGCTCCGCCGGTCGCAGAAACCGGCAGCTGAACAGGCGGAGCACATAGTCCACCGCAAAAAATGCCACGGTAAACGACTCAATCCCTTTCAGCATTGCGCCGTAGCGCAGGGACACGGCGTCAAACGTGTTCATCACCGTAACGGTCAGGTTCACCACCAAAATCAACGTGCTGAGTAAATCATATCCCCGGCTGATCCAATCGTCCGCGGCACCCACTTCCACAATTTCAAACAAACGCTTTCGACGCTGCAGCCAAATTCTCGGTTGTTTCATGCAATCCTCCGGCGGAATGTTCCGCATTTCCTTAAAATATGCGTTTTTTGTTTATTATACGCTCATTTCCGTATATTTGCCAGACCGTTCCGGAAAAAGGGTCAAATCCTTTGAGGATCTACCGGAAATCTTACGTTTTCATTCATACTTTGTTCACATTTCAAAAATCAGTCCGCATATAATAGAGGAAATGACTGGGTTGAATTGGAGTGAATCCTATGAATCATTTTCTGGATACGGTCGATACCATTCCCGACGGTTTTGGTTGGAACTATTATTCCTCGGTGCATCTGGCATGGCTTGCCGGCTTTCTTTGCTTTGCCATGGGCAGCGCCGTGCTTTACCGCAGCCTCACAAGGGAAAAACGCACCGTCATGCAGCGGGTTTATGCTGTTTTGCTGATTTGCGATGAACTGTTCAAGGACATCGGACTGCTCATCGGCGGAAATTTCCAGCCGGCATATTTGCCCCTGCATCTGTGCAGCATCAACATCTTTCTGATTGCCTATTTCGCATGGCACCCGAATGCCAAACTGGGCAATTTTCTGTACTCCATCTGTCTCCCCGCCGCCACCGCTGCCATGCTTTTCCCCACGTGGAATTCCCTGCCGCCGATGAATTTCATGGTATTCCACAGCTTTTCCGTTCATATTCTCTTAGCCACCTTCCCCTTTATGCTCACCGTCGGCGGAGATATTCAGCCGAATTTGAAACAAGTACCCGCCTGCGTGGTGATTTTGTGCTTTCTCGCCATTCCGGCAGCCGTTGCCAACCATTTCTGGGGCACCAACTTCATGTTCTTGTCCTATGTGCTGCCGGGCAATCCCCTTTACCCCTTCCAAGTGCTTTGGGGCAATTATTTGCTCGGAATTCCCGTTTTGATTGTCCTTGTGGTATTCCTCATGTATGGTCCTCGTTGGGTCTGGAGGCATCTGCGCAGCCGTCTCTCCTCGGCAAATCTCGTTAAAAAATAATCATCATTGACAAATGGACCCACTCCATGTATAGTATGCTTTACAGATGTCTTGACACCTGTAAAGCATATTTATTTGAGAGGAATGAGTCCGTTTCTATGAAAGAGTTTCTGGCAAGAAAAAACATCGAGATTTCCCTGCGGCGTTACGGCATTGACGCACTGGGCGCTATGGCGCAGGGCCTTTTCTGCTCTCTGCTCAGCGGTACCATTATCAAAACCTTGGGCCAGCAGCTGGGCATTCAATATCTGATTGACATCGGTGCCTACGCAATGACTGTTTCCGGTCCTGCCATGGCTGTGGCCATCGGTTATGCGCTGAAAGCAGACCCCATGGTGCTGTTTTCTCTGGTTGCCGTCGGTTGGGCTGCCAACGCCGAGGGCGGCGCCGGCGGACCTTTGGCCGTTTTAATTATTGCCATCATTGCTGCGGAATGCGGCAAAGCCGTTTCCAAAGAAACGAAAATTGATATTCTGGTGACCCCCGCCGTGACCATTGTCATCGGTGTTGCTCTGGCAAAGTGGATTGCTCCCGCCATCGGCAGCGGCGCCATGAAGGTGGGCGACCTGATTATGTGGGCAACGGACCTGCAGCCGTTCTGGATGGGCATCTTCGTGTCCGTCATGGTGGGCATTGCGCTGACTCTGCCCATTTCCTCCGCCGCAATCTGCGCCTCTCTGGGTCTGGTCGGTCTGGCCGGCGGCGCTGCTGTGGCAGGCTGCTGCGCACAGATGGTCGGCTTTGCAGTGCTGTCCTTCCGTGAAAACCGCTGGGGCGGTCTGATTAGCCAGGGTCTCGGCACCTCCATGCTGCAGATGGGCAACATTGTCCGCAACCCCCGCATCTGGCTGCCTCCCACTTTGGCATCCGCCATTACCGGTCCCATTTCCACCTGCCTGTTTAAGCTGCAGATGAACGGCGCCCCCATCAACTCCGGTATGGGTACCTGCGGTCTGTGCGGTCCCATCGGCATCTGGACCGGCTGGATGAACCCCGGCGATGAGGCAATCGCCCGCGGTGCCTCCGCCATTACCCCCGGCGCTACGGAATGGCTGGGTATGCTGCTGGTTTGCATCGTGCTCCCCGCAATTCTCACTTGGCTGTTCGGTCTGTTCTTCCGGAAAATCGGTTGGATTAAAGACGGCGATTTGAAACTGGATACCTGATTTCATTTCATCCACCTTTTTCTACCCCTCGAGGTCCTCCATGACCTCGGGGGGCTTTTTGATTCCGCTGCTTCCCGGTGCTTGCCGCAAGCAAATCCCCCCGTCAGTCCGTTTCCCCCAGTGTGTTGCGCCGTTTCATTCAGCCCTATATGGAAGATTGCAGCACAGATGAGGATTTACCAACCGAACCCAAAACGTCCGTTTCAGAGCGTTTGAACGGACACTACACAAAAACTCCCGGAACAGCCGTTCCGGGAGTTTGATTAATTGCATTATTTTGCGTAGTCCACCGCTTTGGTTTCCCGCAGCACGTTGACTTTGATTTGACCGGGATAAGTGAGTTCTGCCTCGATTTTCTTGGCAATATCTCTTGCCAAAAGAATCATGCTGTCCTCGTTTACCTTCTCCGGGTCCACCATCACGCGGATTTCGCGCCCCGCCTGAATGGCGTAGCTGTTGGCAATGCCGGGGAAGCTGTTGGTAATCTCCTCCAGCTTTTCCAGACGCTTGACGTAGTTTTCGATGTTCTCACGACGTGCACCGGGACGTGCAGCGGAAATGGTGTCCGCTGCCTGCACGATGCAGGCAATCACCGTACGGGGCTCCACATCGTTGTGGTGAGCCTCGATGGCATGAATCACATCGGGAGATTCCTTGTACTTCCGGGCAATCTCTGCACCGATGGTCACATGGCTGCCCTCTACCTCATGGTCAATGGATTTACCGATATCGTGGAGCAGACCGGCCCGCTTTGCGGTGGCTACGTCCACGCCCAGCTCAGCGGCAATCAGACCGGAAATATGGCTGACCTCAATGGAGTGGTTCAGAACGTTCTGGCCGTAGCTGGTACGGTACTTCATACGGCCCAACAGCTTGATAATTTCGGGATGCAGACCGTGAATGTTCGTTTCAAAAGTTGCCCGCTCGCCTTCTGCCTTAATGGTGGCATTGACTTCCTTCTGTGCTTTGGCAACCATTTCTTCGATGTGCGCAGGGTGGATACGTCCATCGGCAATCAATTTTTCCAGTGCAATGCGGGCCACTTCCCGACGCACAGGGTCAAAGCTGGAGATTGTAATGGCCTCCGGCGTATCGTCGATAATCAGATCGCAGCCGGTCAGATTTTCGAACGTCCGGATATTCCGGCCCTCGCGGCCGATGATACGGCCTTTCATTTCGTCGTTTGCC
This sequence comes from uncultured bacterium, assembly GCA_905214605.1. Next base: position 4,612 of record CAJMMY010000042.1, read on the forward strand.
AAAGGCACAACGGAAACCGTAACTTCACTGGTGTGGTCCGCAGCACAGCGCTGGATCGCGGTGGCGATGATCTCGCGCGCAACGGAGTCGGCCTCGTCCTTAGCACGGTCTTCAATTTCCTTGACCTTCATGGCCATTTCGTGAGTCACTTCGGATTCCACCTGAGAAACCAGCATATTCTTGGCCTCTTCCACGGTGTAACCGGAAATGCGCTCCAGGGTTTCCACCTGGTTCTGTTTCAAACTTTCAATTTCTGCCTGGGTTGCCTCGGCATCTGCCAATTTCTTCCGCAGGGTTTCATTGCGTTTGTCCAGCGTATCGTTCTTACGGTCCAGGTTTTCCTCTTTTTGCTGCAGGCGTCTTTCCTGCTTGGACAGTTCAGCACGGCGTTCCTTAACTTCCTGCTCGTACTCCGTCCGTTCTTTGTGTATTTCTTCCTTTGCCTCAAACAGTGCCTCGCGCTTTTTAGCCTCTGCACTTTTGATTGCATCATTGATAATCTGGGTTGCTTCCGTTTCCGCCTCGGCAATGGTCTTGCTGTTTTTGCCCACACGGCACTTATAGCCCACAAAAACGCCCACCACCGCAAAAATAACTGCGGCAATCACGGAACTCATGATGATTTTCAGCATTGTAAGTAAACACACCTCCATTCCTCTGAAAAATTAAAAGCTGGGGTGCGCTTTCAAAAAACAATTATGGAATTGTATCGATTCAGCACCCCGCATGGGGTTCACAAATGGAGCGGCGCTCCAATGAATTGCTACAAATATTAAAGACTGTTACCCCCCGGCTTTGGCCGTGGGTATCCACCATACAGTTATGAATATTCAACTAATTCTACACCACCAATAATGCACTGTCAACTGGAAATTCGTCTTGACAATCCCTTCACATTTCTCTGTACGGGAATTGTCCGACGGTTGACCCTGATTCTCCCCACTGGTATAATATTTCCGCAAGCATTTCTCAAGGAGTGTGATTTAGATTTGAAATTCGCATGGTTTTTACCCGTGCTGTTGGCCGGATACCTGATTTGGGTAGGCATGCCCTTTGCAATCGCCTGCGCAGAGCAGACCCTTGGGCAAAATCGCGGCAAACAAACCTTTATGACCCGGGTGGACGCCCTGCTGCTGTTGGCAATTATGCTGATTTACGGCGGAACGGCCTTTTATGATTTGGGCGATACCGCCGCACCCCAGACGTTTTACGAATTTCCCGCTGCCGGCAGCAGCGTAACCCTGGAGCTGTCGGAGCCGGAAGTCGTTTCCGAAGTGCTGTATTACACCGGACTGAATACCGGCAGCTATACCCTTTCCGTTTCCATGGACGGAGACGCCTGGCGGGACGTTGCCACGCTGGAGCAAAAGCACTCCATGCTGTTTTCCTGGCGGGTGCCGGAAACCGGGGCATTTGCCGCCCGATATGTCCGTCTGACCGCAGACAACCGGCTGTTTTTGGGGTCCTTTGTCCTCCGCGATGCAAAGGGGAATCCCATTGCCCTCACCGCTCAAGACAGCAGTGCCGAAGCGCTGTTGGACGAATCGGAGGTGACGCCGGAATCCCCCAGTTATCGGAACAGCACCTATTTTGACGAGATTTATCACGCCCGCACCGCTTATGAAAACGTAACCAACGTCTATCCCTATGAGATTTCTCACCCGCCCTTGGGCAAGCTGATTCTCTCCGTGGGCATTCGGCTCTTCGGCATGACGCCCTTTGGCTGGCGCTGCATGGGCACCCTCACCGGTGTGCTGATGCTGCCGGTGCTGTATCTGCTGCTGAAACGGATGTTCGGCTCCACGGAAATTTCCGCCTGCGGTACGGTGATTTTCGCCTTTGACTTCATGCATTTTGTTCAGACGCGCATTGCCACCATCGACAGCTATGCGGTGTTCTTCATTTTGCTGATGTATTATTTTATGTATCGCTTTGTCACGGAGCGGAAATTGAGCTGTCTGGCACTGTCCGGCATCAGCTTTGGTCTGGGCGCTGCCAGTAAATGGACCTGCATCTACGCCGGTGCCGGGTTGGCGGTGCTGTGGCTGCTCCATTGGATTTTCCGGCTCCGCCGGGAAAAAGACGCAGGCGCTTTTGTCAAAAACGTTCTCTTCTGTCTGGTATTTTTTGTGGTGCTCCCCGGGTGCATTTATTATATGAGCTATTACCCCTACGGCAAAGCCATCGGCTTGCAGGGTGTTTCCATGTATTTTGACCCGGACTATGCAAAGCTGGTCTGGAACAATCAGGTCAGTATGCTCACCTATCACGTGGGTGTCAATGCCAGCCACCCCTATTCTTCCCGGTGGTATCAGTGGATTTTCGATGCCCGGCCCATTCTATACTATTTGAATTATGGCTCCGGGGATATGAAAAGCGCCATTGCCGCCTTTGTCAGCCCCCTGCTGTGCTGGGGCGGAATCTTTGCCATCGTCGGCATGGTGTATCTCACATTCTGGAAACGGGACAAAAAAGCCGGGTTCATTTTAATCGGCTATCTGGCGCAGCTGGTGCCTTGGATGTTTATTGGCCGCATTACGTTTGAATACCACTACTTTGCCTGCACGGTGTTCCTGCTGCTGGCTGTCTGCTATGTGCTGGACGTCATTGTCCGCACCGGAAAGCACGGAAAACGGTATCTGTATTCCTTCACCGGACTGTCTGTCCTGCTGTTTGCGGCATACTATCCGGTGCTGTCCGGAATGTGGGCTACCATGGGCTACACGGGAAATTTCCTTCGCTGGTTCCCCTCTTGGCCGTTATGATTGACGGCAAGCCATTTTCAAGCTATAATAAACCGACAAAATAAGAATATGTTACGGCATTATGCCGCAGAAAGGAAACGATTATCATGATTGCTTTGGGCTGCGACCACGGCGGATTTGCGCTGAAACAGGAAATTATGAAACATCTGGAAGAAAAAGGCCTGGAATACAAGGACTACGGCACCTACACGGAGGATAGCTGCGACTATCCCGTTTACGGCGAGGCTGTGGGCCGGGCAGTGGCCAGCGGCGAGTGCGAGCGGGGTATTATCATCTGCGGCACCGGCATCGGCATTTCCATCGCCGCCAACAAGGTCAAGGGTGTGCGGGCTGCGCTGTGCGGCGATTGTTTCTCCGCTGAGATGACCCGGAAACACAACGATGCAAACGTTCTGGCAATGGGCGCTCGTGTTGTGGGCCCCGGTCTGGCGCTGAAAATCGTGGACACCTTCCTGGAAAACGAGTTT
>CAJMMY010000043.1 GCA_905214605.1 uncultured bacterium
CCGGAGAAATTTGAATGAAAAAATAAATCCCCGGCAGCGCACAGCGCTGCCGGGGATTTTGCATATCATATACAGCTTTAGATAATCGTCCGGCTTTTTACCGGCAGACCGGTGAGATACCGGCGAATCATATCAAATGCGTGTTGGCTGGCATATTCCCGGACGTTCTCCCGGTCCCGACCGGGAACGTTCAACGTGTCCGTGACAGTGCCCTCCGGGGTTGCAAGCCCCAGGCAAACCGTGCCCACGGGGTGAATTCCGTCGCCCTCCGGTCCGGCCAATCCGGTGACGGAGACGGCCAAATCGCTGCCGGTGAGACGGCGGACGTTTTCGCACATCTCTTTTGCCACCGGCTCGCTGACCACGTTGTAGGTTTCAATGGTCCCGGGGTTCACACCCAGAATCTTTTCCTTCACGCCGTTGGTGTAGCTGACCACGCCGCCCAGAAAGGCTTTTGATGCGCCGGGATAATCCGTAATGCGCTTGGCAATCAAACCGCCGGTGCAGCTTTCTGCGGCGCTGAGGGTCATGCCCTTTTCCAGCAGCAGACGGAGAACACATTCGTCCAGACCGTTCAAATCCACGCCGTAAATCATGTCGCCCAGCTCCTGCCGCACAGCCTGCGCCACGGGGGCAATCATGGCCTCCGCCTCCTCTACGGTGTTGGCTTTGGCGGTGATGCGCACCAGACACTCGCAGCTTTTGGCATAGGGGGCAATGGTGGGATTCACCGCGGCGTTCATCATGGGGCGGAGAATCTGTTCCATTTCCGATTCGCCCATGCCGAAAATCTTATAGTTGTGGCTGACGATGGTGCCTCCGGATTTTCCTGCCAGATAGGGGAGCACCCGGTATTCCATCATCTTGCGGCACTCTTTGGGAGGACCGGGGAGCATGATGACGGTCAGACCGTCTTTTTCGATGGCGCAGCCGGGGGCGGTGCCCCAATCGTTCACAAAACGGGTGCAGCCCTCCGGCAGATAGGCCTGCTGAAACATATTGGGGGTGATTTCCCGGTGACGGCGCTCAATGTAGGTCCGCAGGCGCTCTTCCTCTTCCGGGTGATACACCAAGGGCAGACCCAGTGCGTCGGCAATGACGTTTTTCGTCAAATCGTCGCAGGTGGGGCCCAGACCGCCGGTGGTGATGATGATATCCGCCCGGCTCATGGCAATTTCCATGGCTTGTTTCAGCCGCTCCGGGTTGTCTCCCACCACGGTGTGATGAAACACATTGATGCCGATGGTGGTGAGCATTTCGGAAATATCCCGGGCGTCGGTGTTGGTGGTGCCGCCCAACAGCAGCTCCGTGCCAACGGAAAGAATTTCAACCGCGTGTCCGTTATTCACCGCACTTCACCTTGATTCTCTCAATGCCCCGGAATGCCTCGTCCACCAAGGCGTCCACGTCCAGCGCCAGCTCGATTTCTTCCAGCTCGGCCACGGTGGGTCTGGTTTTGGGGTGACGGGGGGTAAATACGGTGCAGCAATCCTCATAGGGGAGAATGGACGTATTAAAGGTGCCGATTTTCCGGGCAATGGTGACGATTTCCTCTTTGTCCATGCCGATCAGGGGCTGCAGCACAGGCAGCGGGGTCACAGCTTGGGTGCAGGCCATAGCCTCCATGGTCTGGCTGGCCACCTGACCCAGATTTTCGCCGGTGACAATGGCCTTGCAGCCGTTGGAATCGGCAATCCGGGTGGCAATCCGCATCATAAACCGGCGCATCACCAAGGTGAAATACTCTTCGGGGCATTTGGCGCGGATTTCTTCCTGAATGTGGGTAAACGGCACGATTTCCATGGTCATGCTGCCGCAGTAGTCGGTCAGCAGCTGGGCCAGTTCAATCACTTTCTGCTTTGCCATTTCGGAAGTATAGGGGAAAGAGAAGAAATGGACGGGAATCAGCTTCACGCCGCGCTTTGCAATCATATAGGTGCTCACGGGGCTGTCGATACCGCCGGAGAGCAGGGTCACGGCCCGGCCGTTGGAACCGATGGGCAGACCGCCGGCGCCGGGGGTGGGGGTGGCATGGACATAAGCGGCATAGTCGCGAATCTCCACGTGAACGGTCAGTTCCGGGGTGTGGACGTCAACTTTGGTGTCCGGGAATGCGTCCGCCAGCTCGCCGCCCACGTACTGGGAAACCTGAATACTGGTCATGGGGAACCGCTTGTCGGAACGCTTGGTTTCCACCTTAAAGCTGGCGGCCCGGCGCATATCCTCGGCCAGATAGCTTTTTGCCAGCTCCACGATGGCGTCCTTGTCCTTTTCGCAGGCTGCGGCGCGGCTCAGGGAAATGATGCCGAACACTTTTTTCAGAATTTCAAAGGCGCCGTCCAGATCGGCCTCGTCGTTTTTCGGCTCCACATAGACGGTGGACTGGGTGCAGTAGACGGAAAACTCGCCGTAGGGCTGCAGCTTTTTCCGAATATTGCTCAGCAGCTTTTGCTCAAAGCTGCGCTTATTCAGACCTTTCAGGACGATTTCGCCCTGTTTCAAAAGAATCATATCTCGCATATTGAACTACTCCGTTCTGCTTTCGAATCACGCAGTTCGAAAGGATATTTTCACAGCCTACAGTATATCCGTTTCCGGAAAATTCGTCAATCATCGGCGGGAAAAACTTTGCCGACGAATTGAGAAAATGGGTGGGGATTGCTCCATTGCAAATCCCATCTGCCCATGATACAATACGGTCAGAATCCTAAGAAACAGGACCGGAAACAGCATGAACATTTTATTAGCCGGCGGCGCCGGATATATCGGGTCGCACACCGCGGTGAGCCTGCTGGAGGCGGGGCACAGCGTGATTCTTGCGGACAATTACGAAAACAGCTCCCCCAAGGCGGTGGAGAGAATCCGGGAGATTACCGGGCAGCCGGTGGTCAGCTACACCGCAGATGTGACGGACAAGGCTGCCATGACGGAAATTTTTGCGGCGCATTCCATTGACTGCGTGATTCATTTTGCCGGGCTGAAAGCCGTGGGAGAATCCGGCAGGGTGCCCCTGCGGTACTATCGGAACAATCTGGATACCACCCTGACTTTGCTGGAGTGTATGGCGGAGCACGGGGTGCATCAAATCGTGTTTTCTTCCTCGGCAACGGTGTACGGAGATGAAAACCCCATTCCCTACGTGGAAACCATGCCCCGGGGCAGCAGCAGTCACCCCTACGGCTGGACAAAAATCATGATGGAGCAGATTTTTGAAGATGCGGCTAAGGCGGACCCCGCCCTTTCCGTGGTGCTGCTGAGGTATTTCAATCCCATCGGCGCCCACCCCTCGGGGCGATTGGGAGAGGACCCCCGGGGGGTACCCAACAATCTGATGCCCTATCTCACCCAAGTGGCGGTGGGCCGCCGGGACCATTTGACGGTGTACGGCGGGGATTATCCCACACCGGACGGCACCTGCCGCCGGGATTATCTCCATATTATGGATTTGGCCGAGGGGCATTTGAAGGCGGTGGAGTATGCCGGGGCGCACAAGGGCACGGAGATTTTCAATCTGGGAACGGGAACCCCATACAGCGTGTTGGAGATTCTCCATGCCTTTCAGACGGCAGCCGGGGTGGAGATTCCCTATGTCATCGGAGCCCGCCGGCCGGGAGACCTGCCGGAATTCTGGGCTGACGCCGGCAAGGCGGAGCGGGTGCTGGGCTGGCGCGCCCGGCGGAGTCTGACGGAAATGTGCCGGGATAGCTGGAATTGGCAGCATTTGAACCCCATGGGGTATGATTCCTGAAATAAGCGGGAAAAAATAGTGCAAAAAAAGAAACTCCCGGGAACTTTTTCCGCGGGAGTTTCGTCTGATTCCATACGTTATGATTTCTTTTTGAATACGCTCAGGTCCAGATGGTGGGAAGTATCCCCCTCGGCCCGGGTTACGAAGTTTCGGGAGGCAAAGCGCCAAGCGCCCTCCACCTTTTCCAGGGTATCGAATTTCCGGTCAATCCAAATGATTTTCGGTTCCATCTGGCCGGTGATGCCCTGCAGCACCACGGTGTAGCTTTTTGCCGTTGCGGTCAAGCCGTCGGGGGAGACCTCAATGATGGGGTCGATGCACATGTGGCAGGTTTTGGTGGTGCCGTCTTCATAGCGGCAGATGGGTTTCAGCGTCATCATGTACCCCTTGGGGTCCTTGTGATAGGTCAGCTTGCCGCCGTATAGAATATCCGCATCTTTCAGCAGCTCGCATACGCCGTCGAAGTCACCGGAATCGATGCGCCAGCAGTATTCGTAAAGCAGATTGCGGATTTCGTGAACATCTTGCATGAACATAGGAAACGCCCCTTTACAGAAATGATTGTTTGTGAATAGTCTATCATTCTCGACAACAGGGGTCAAGACATTTTGTGGAGAATCACTCCGAAAGGCGGAAAAATGATTCAGATTTTAAAACTGGAACGGAGCTATGCCCTATGCGTAAAACCCGTGGGGGTACTGTCGGAGGAGCCGGGAATGCCGGCGCTGCTCCGGGATCAGCTTGGGGGCGAATGGTACTGCGTACATCGTCTGGACAAGGCGGTGGGCGGCGTAATGGTCTATGCCCGCAACCGAAAAGCGGCGGCTGCATTGTCCGCAGCGGTGGCGGAGCGGGAGATGAAAAAAGAGTATCTGGCGGTGTGTCAGGGTGCTCCGGAGCCCCCGGCGGGAACAATGGAGGACCTGCTGTTCAAGGACAGCGGAAAAAACAAGGCCTTTGTGGTAAAACGGGAGCGGAAAGGGGTCAAGCCCGCCCGGCTTTCCTACGAAACCCTTGCCGCCGGGGAAGATTCCGCGCTGGTCCATGTGACCTTGGATACCGGGCGGTTTCATCAAATCCGGGTGCAGTTTGCCTCCCGGAAACACCCGCTGTTGGGAGACCGCCGTTACGGCGGACCGACGGCGCAGCAGCTGGGATTGTGGTCTTGGCGGCTGACGATTCCGGACCCGGACACCGGAAAACCGGTGACTGCCTGCGCCCTGCCGGAGGGCGAACCTTGGTCGGCGTTTACCGAGAAAATGAATCTGATGGAATGAGAGAGTGCGATGCTGTTTAATTCGGTTGACTTTTTGGTGTTTTTTCCCATTGTAACAATGGTGTATTTCCTGCTGCCCCATAAGGTGCGGTGGGTATGGCTGTTGGTGACCAGTTACTATTTCTATATGTGCTGGAATGCCAAGTATGCCCTGCTGATGGCCACGTCTACGGCTATTACATGGCTCAGCGGATTGCTGATTGCCAAAGCCGGAGAAATTCAGGACGAAACCAAGCAAGCCCGCAGGAAAAAGCTGTGGGTGGCGCTGAGTTTCTTGCTGAATCTGGCCATTCTGTTCTTCTTCAAGTATTTCAATTTCTTCCTGAACAACCTGAACGCTTTGGCGGGATTGATTGGCGTGGAAGTGCAGGTTCCGGCGTTTGACGTGATTCTGCCGGTGGGCATTTCCTTTTACACCTTTCAGGCGCTGTCCTACACCATGGACGTGTACCGGGGAGAAATTCCGCCGGAGAGAAATATTTTCCGGTATGCGCTGTTTGTATCCTTTTTCCCCCAGCTGGTGGCAGGCCCCATTGAGCGGAGTAAAAATCTGTTGGGGCAGCTGTACGAGTATCACACCTTTGACCCGCAGCGGGTGCGGGACGGCTTGATGCTCATGCTGTGGGGCATGTTCGAAAAGGTCGTCATTGCCGACCGGGTGTCCATGCTGGTCACATACGTTTATGACAATTATACCACCCTGCCCGGCGGTGCGGTGATTCTGGCAACGGTGCTGTTTGCCGTGCAGATTTACTGCGATTTCGGCGGTTATTCCGATATTGCCATTGGTACGGCGCAGGTACTTGGATTCCGGCTGATGGAAAACTTCCACCGGCCCTATCTGTCCCGGTCTGCCGGGGAATTCTGGCATCGTTGGCACATTTCCTTGTCCACGTGGTTCCGGGATTATCTGTATATCCCCTTGGGCGGCAACCGGAAAGGCACCGCCCGGAAATATCTGAACGTGATGATTACGTTCCTAACCAGCGGTCTGTGGCACGGCGCCAGCTGGAACTTTGTGGTCTGGGGCGGCTTGAACGGCGGCTATCAAGTGGCAGGCGCACTGCTGAAACCCTGGCGGGAGCGGGTGTGCGACAGACTGCACATCAACCGGGAAACCTTTGCGTGGCGGTGTGTACAGACGGTGTTTACATTCTGCCTGATTGATTTTGCGTGGCTGTTCTTCCGGGCAAGCTCTTTTTCTGCGGCCTTGGGTATGATTGCCCATACGTTTACCCACATGACGGCATTCGGCACGGATATGCTGTTTACCTGGGGTCTGGAAAAACCGGATTTTCTGGTGGCTCTGGCGGCCATTGCCGTGCTGATTCTGGCGGACGTGCTCCGGGAGAAGTACGGCTCTCTCCGGGAAAAAATCGGCCGGCAGCGCCTGCCGGTGCGGTGGCTGATTTACTTCGCCGGCGTATTTGCCATTGTGATTTTCGGCATTTACGGCCCCGGCTACGCAGAATCCCAGTTTATTTACTTCCAATTTTGAGGTGACGGCATGAAACGAGAAACAATGAAATTTTTAGGGAAAGCCGTCCTGTTTCTGGCAATTTTCGCAATGCTGCTGGCACCTTTACAGCAGCTGTTGGAGCGGAAATCTCTGTCCGGTCCTTGGGATATGTCCAACAAGGTGGGCGGCTTTTACAACGAGCCGGAAGACGAGTTCGATTTGATGTTCTTCGGCTCCAGCCATGCCTATGCGGCATTCAGCCCCTTGCGGCTTTGGGAGGACACCGGGGTGAAAAGCTACGTCTTTGCCACCCAGCAGCAGCCCTTGTGGGCCACCTACACCTATCTGAAAGAGGCATTCAAAACCCAACGGCCCCAAGCTGTGGTGGTGGAGCTGAATATGACGGTGATTGGCGACGAGCAGCCCAAAGACAGCGTGAATTACTCTGCGCTGGACTATTTGCCCATGAGCTGGAATAAGGTGCAGCTGGCATGGAACAGCGGGGAAACTCTGGAGAATCGGACGGCGCTGCTGTTCAATATCTTCAAGTACCACAGCCGTTGGAGTGAGCTGAAACGGGAGGACTTCACCTATGACCCGGATACCCTCCGGGACCCCTATAAAGGCTATGTGCTGCTGACCAAGGCGCGGGCGGAGCAGGCGCGGCCGGATATCACCGGCGTGACGGACCGGACGGCCATTTCCGAAAAGAAAATGTACTGGCTGCAGCAAATTGTGGACCTGTGCAAGGAAGAACAGGTGGAGCTGCTGTTTCTGAAATCCGCCTCCAATCTCTCTGCTGAGGAGAAAGCCATGCTGAATACGGTGGAGGACTTTGCCGCGGAAAACGGAATCACGTTCCACGATTTCAACGAGGATTACGACGCCATCGGTCTCAACGGCAAGATGTTCTATGACGAGCATCACTTGGACGGCACCGGCGCGGCGCTGTTTACGGATTACTTTGCCCGGTGGCTCATGGAGCAGGGTATTGACTTCAAAACCGACCCCGACAATGCCGATTGGGCAGCGGCTGCGGCGCAATATGACGCAGAATTGGCGAAACAAAGCGCGTAAAGTGCAAAAAAACCGGGAGCATTCGCGGGGCGTTCATAAGACAGTTAACGGAGCGTATCGGTGCGGATGCGCTCCGTTTCTTTATGCTAATATGACATATGGCACAGTTGCCGGCAGCCCCCTTGGCTCTCCCTCTGGGAGAGCTGTCACCGAAGG
>CAJMMY010000044.1 GCA_905214605.1 uncultured bacterium
TCTTCAGACCTTCGTTAATCATAGCCTGCGCCAGAATGGTTGCGGAAGTGGTGCCGTCGCCGGCCACATCGTTGGTTTTGGTGGACACTTCGCGAATCAGCTGTGCGCCCATGTTTTCAAACGGGTCTTCCAGCTCGATTTCCTTTGCAATGGTCACGCCGTCGTTGGTGATCAGGGGAGCGCCGTATGCTCTTGCCAGCACCACGTTGCGGCCCTTGGGTCCCAGAGTGATTTTAACGGTATCTGCCAGCTGGTTGATACCGGATTCCAGTTTTTTCCGTGCGTCTTCGCCGTAAACAATCTGTTTAGCCATAATAAAAATTGCCTCCTATATAAAGCTCAGTTGCGGTAAAATTACTCTTCTGCGATTGCCAGAATATCGGCCTGCTTGACAATCAGATATTCCTCGCCGTCCACCTTCACGTTGGTGCCGGAGTACTTGCCGGTGATGACCTTCTGGCCCCGCTTGACTTCCATCTTGATTTCCTTGCCGTCTACCACACCGCCGGGGCCGACTTCAATGACTTCGAAGATTTCGGGCTTTTCCTGTGCGGCAGAGGAGAGAATCAGACCGCTCTTGGTCTTCTCTTCTGCTTTGACCTGTTTCAGAACGACCCGGTCTGCCAAAGGTTTCAATTTCATGATATATGCCTCCTAAAATTATATACAAAAAACAACCGGATTTGGCACTCTTAACTTCCGAGTGCTAATCACAGTTGCTATAATAGCGCAATGGAGTTGAATAATCAAGAGGAAATTTTAAAATTCACAACTTTTTCATAAAGATTGCATTTCTAAGGTCAGAAGAGTAAAAAAAGGAACCGGAAACCCGGTTCCTAAGAACAATTCAGCCGATTTCGACCGTAGAACGGCTGGATTCAGTTTGAAAGTATTTCATGCCCTTGGGGTGCAGGAACCGCAATCCGCCGGGCAAAAGCTGCATTTCGGCATGGGTGGTGGTCATCGACTCACCGTCCAGATTGACGAGAAACTCCTGCCGGGCATCAATGACCAGACGGTCTGTCTGCAGGTGGGTGATGTATTTGGAAAACCGGGCATATTCCCCTCTGCCGTACTGCAAAAACAGTCTTGGGAACTGCAGACGGCTCAAGCCGCGAATCAGCAGCACGTCCAGAATTCCGTCATTGGCTCTTGCCTCCGGAACGGGATTAAAGCTGCCGCCGTACCACGTGCCGTTGCATACGCACAGACAGTTTACCGGACCGGAAAAGGTCTGACCGTTTACGGTGATGGTCAGGTCATCGGTAATCTGCCGGCAGAAATTCACCACGGCGGAGAGCATATAAGCGCCTTTGCCCCGACCGATGATGGGTACGTTGTCGAACTCATGCACGCCGGTGCCCACCCGGCCGTCCACACCGATGCAGGCAATGTTCAGGCTGTATCGGTCGTTGATCCGAATGATGTCCAGGGGAGAAATTTCTCCGTCAATTAGGGCATTCATATTCAAAAACCGGTCTTTTTCGTCGCCGAAGAGCTTGACAAAGTCATTGCCGGTGCCGCAGGGGAAACAGGTCATGCAGACATTTTCCAAACCGGCGCAGGCGCTGGCGCACTCGTTGATGGTGCCGTCTCCGCCGCAGGCATACACCCGCAGGTCGGACTCCGTGGCGGCGTCCTTCTGAATTTTCCGGCAGGCGTCCATGGGCGCTTGGGTGACGTACACCTCGTAGGGCTCGCTGCGGTAGGCAAAGGCCTGCTGAATCAAGGAGGTCACAAAGGTGACCCGGTTTCCCTGCCGGGCAGCGGGATTGACAATGAACAGGTGCTTCAAGGAGCTCCCCTTCTTAACGGTACATGAACAGGTCACACTTGATGGTGCCGTTGTAAAGTTTCCGTTTTTTGTTTGCGGTCTGGCCAAAGCTGCGCTCGAACTCCGTGTGAGAGCTGAGCAGGTATAGCTGCCAGCCGCTGGTCTGACGGAATGCCTGACCGAAATGCACATACAGCTGCTCGGCCTCCCGTTTTTCCATCAGCCGCTCGCCGTAGGGCGGGTTGGTGACGATCACGCCCCGTTCGGTGTTCCGGTCGAACTGGGTGGCGTCTGCCACGGCGAACTGAATGCAATCGTCCACACCGGCCCGCTTGGCATTGGCTTTTGCCATTTCCACGGCTTTGGGGTCGATGTCCGAGGCGAAGATATGGTACTCACCGGAGAATTCCCGGGCCCGGGCCTCGTCAATGGCCTGCTGCCAGATGCCCTTGTCCAGCCAGTCCCATTTCTCTGCGGAGAAATGACGGTTGATGCCGGGGGCGCGGTTTTTTGCGGCCAATGCAGCTTCGATGGCGATGGTGCCGCTGCCGCAGAAGGGGTCGCAGAAGTCGCCCCGGCCCCGATAACCGGCAATGTCCACCATGGCAGCGGCCAGCGTTTCCCGCAGGGGTGCGGCCACGTGGGCGGGACGGTAGCCACGTTTGAACAGACCGGTGCCGGTGGTATCCAGATACAGCACTGCCTGGTCCTTCATAATGGCGAACTGAATCTGATACAGCGGGCCGTCTTCCGGCAGCCAGGGCTGATGATATTTTGCGGCCAAACGGTCGGCCACGGCTTTTTTAATGATTTTCTGGCAGTCCGGCACGGAGTGCAGGGCACTGTCCAGACTGTATCCCTTGACCGGGAATGCACCGTTTTTGGGGATATAACGCTCCCAAGGCAGGGCCTTGGTGCCCTCAAACAGCTCGTCAAAGGAGCGGGCGGAAAACCGGCCTATCACCAGCAAAACGCGCTCACCGAACCGGCTGCGGACGTTTGCCCGGGCCAGACCGGCCTCATCGGTGGTAAAGTAAACCCGGCCGTTTTCCGGACGGACGTTTTCCATCTGCATGTGACGCAGCTCGTTGCCTACCAGCCCTTCCAGACCGAACAGGCAGGGAATGCACAATTCAAGTTTCAATCTCTTTCTCCTTACTTATCGTCTTTGAAGAACTCTTCAAAATAATCTCGTGTAACATCGCTTTTGGGTTTGGAATCCGTTTGTGCCTCACCCTGCCGGGGAACCCGATGGGGTTTCTGCCGGGCATTGGAGAACATTCTCTCCCGGTCGGCCTGCTCCTGCATCTGCTGCCGCTGCAAACGCGCCTGCTGCAGCTCCTTCTGCCGTTTCCGGTAGAGAATCCGGTACCGGATAACCAGTACGGCATAGCCGATGATCACGGCAAAGACCAGGAACAGCGCCACCAGCACCCAAGGATTGTGGAGGGTTTTGGAAACGGTTGCGCCCATGGCCTGCAAGTGGCTCAAATCCACGGAGCGGTTGGCCTCCAGATAGGTGGTGCCGTAATCCACGCCGTCAATGGACACCGTCAGCTCGCCCAGAATTTCGCCGGCTTGAATGGGAGCGGTGCAGGCATGGTCCTCCCCGTATATGGTGATGGTTTTCTTGACATTGCTCAGGTCCGCGTCATTGGGCAGTACAGCGGTGATGGTCTTCTGCGCCCGAAGCGGTACGGAATCGGCGTCGCTGCCCAAGGCTACCGGGACCTCCGTGATCAGCTCGTCCTCGGCTACAAGCTCCTGACAGCTGTAATTGCTGAATGCCCAATTATACAGGGCAACGGTATCGGAAAAGTTGGAGTAATCCGGGGTGCCGTCCGCCTTTTCGGTCTGTACGCCGCCCATGGCCACGCAAATCAAATCCACGCCGTCCTTTTCCGCAGCGGAAACCAGACAGAATCCGGCTGCATTGGTGTGGCCGGTTTTGATGCCCTTGGCATAATCATAGGAATAGCCCCGGTACATTTCGGAGTTGGGGTTAATCAAGCCGTTGGTATTCTGCAGCGTCCGGGCGGGAGACATATTGGTTGCAGCCACGGTATATTCCGCGGTGCCGCAGATGGTCCTGAACAGCTCGTAGCTCATGGCCTGCTTGGCAATGCGGTACATATCGTGGGGGGTGGTGTAATGATTGTCGTCGGGCAGACCGTGGGGGTTGGCAAAATGGGTGCCGGTGCAGCCCAGCTCCTGTGCCCGCTGATTCATGCGGTCCACAAAGGTGGGAATATCGCCGCACAGATGCATGGCCACGATGTTGCAGGCCTCGTTGGCCGATGCTAACAGCGTGCAATACAGCAAATCGTGGAGAGACATGGTTTCTCCCAGAGAAATGCCGGAGGTGCTGCCGTCGGCAATCATATCGTGGTCAAATCCGGCCTCTGCGGTCACCATATCGTCCAGACTCACATCGCCCCGGTCTACGGCCTCCACCACCAGCAGGGCAGTCATGATTTTCGTCAGACTGGCGGGGTACAATCTCGCCTCGCCGCTGCGCTCATAGTAAACCGCGTCCGTTTTGGCATCGGCTAAATAGATGGCAGTGGATTTTCCGCCGGGGGCGTCTTCCACCGCGTATGCCGAAGGGGCCAATACGCTGATGAGAACGGCCAGCAGACAAATCCAGGAAAATACTTTGCTTTTTTTCATATCCGGCTCCCTTACCGTTGTTTTTTCTTGTCCAAAGTTTTAAAACTATGGTATGATGTTTTATGGAAAAAGCGGTAAATCCGCTTTCATGAATTTGGACAAATGTGTTTGGGCAAATGTAAATTCCGACGAGTGGTCGGAATCTCTTCCTATTATAAATGTTGTAGGGCCGGAAATCAACAGAAATTGTCTGGAAACGACAGGCGGTGACAAAGATGGAACGGAAAAAACTGAAGATGCGGGAATGGCTGCTTTTGGGCATAACGCTGTGTTTTATCGTCTGCGCAGCTTTGCAGTACCGTGCCTCGGCGGTACCCGGGCAGATTTCTGCCGAGACATGGGTGCAGACGGAAACAGGGGCATGGCGCATCAATCTGAACACTGCGGACCGGGAGCGGCTGATGGCGCTGCCCGGCGTGGGAGAAGTGCTGGCGGAGCGCATCATTGCCTATCGTGAGGCAAACGGACCCTTTGCCCGGCCGGAGGACTTGCTGCATGTTTCCGGCATCGGCGAAAAAAGCTACGGAAAATTGGCGGATTACATCACGGTGGAGGATAACGCATGAAAATTCTGGTTGTGGACGATGAGAAAACCTTGGTGAAGGGCATCAAATTCAATCTGGAAAACGAGGGGTACGAGGTGGATTCCTGTTATGACGGCGCAGCGGCGGTGGAAATGGCTCGGAATACGGAATATGCCCTGCTGATTCTGGACCTGATGATGCCGGGATTGGACGGATTGTCCGCTTGTCAGCAGATTCGAATGTTTTCCACCGTACCCATTATCATGCTGACGGCAAAAAGTGAGGATTCCGACAAACTGTTGGGCTTTGAATCCGGGGCGGACGATTATCTGACGAAACCCTTTAACATTCTGGAGCTGAAAGCCCGGGTGCGGGCGCTGATTCGCCGGTCTACCCTTACCGCGGCGCAGACGGCGCCGGAGAATCGAAACCGCTTGACGAAAGGGCATATCGTATTGGACACCGCCAAGCGGGAGGCACTGAAGGACAACGTGCCCGTGGATCTGACGGTAAAGGAATACGATTTGATGGAGCTGTTTATGAAAAAGGCCGGGCAGGTATTCAGCCGGGAGCAGCTGTTGGATTTGGTCTGGGGATACGATTATCAGGGGGATATCCGCACGGTAGACGTGCATATCCGCCGGCTGCGGGAGAAATTAGAGCAAAATCCCGCGGCACCGGAATATATCCTCACAAAATGGGGTGTGGGTTATTACTTTGTGGACTGAGCAGAGAAAAGCACAATGGGCAGAGAAAAAGCGGCAGCTGATGGAGCGGGTGCGGACGGCGCGGGGCACCGTGCAGTTCCAGCTGACGGCGGTTTACTGCGCCATTGTGCTGCTGCTTTTGCTGATTCTGAACATTTACCCGGTGATTTCCACCCGAAATGTGGTATTCCGGGATAAAGAGCGGTCCATGACCGCCTCGGCTTCCGTGATTTCCTCAGCGCTGACGGGATTGGATACGCTGACGGGGGAAAATGTGGCTCCGGTGCTGGAAATCCTGGATGTGGCGGGATTGGACCACATTTTGATTACCGACGAGCGGAAAAACGTGGTATACGATACTTGGGGAGAGATGATGGGCTCCAACGTGTCCGGGGTGTACCCGGAATTGGAGCAGGCTTTCCGTGGGAAAATGGTGTTCCGCTCGGATTACACGGAAGAGAGCTTTTCCAGCCGGGCGGCTGCGCCGGTGATGGTTTCCGGCCGGGTCATCGGCAGCGTGTATCTCACCGAGGACGATACAGAGCAGGCGGAAATGATTCGGGGCATTCAGCACCGGCTGGCGCTGATGTCTGCGGTGCTTGCATTGCTCGGCTTGGGGGTCAGCGTGGTATTTGCCGCGGCATTGACCCGGAGAATCAAGGAATTGGCGCAGGCGGTGCGGGTGGTGCAGGCGGGCGATTACACCCACCACATTCAAACCCGGGGCAGCGACGAAATTACGGAGTTGGGAGAGGAATTCAACAGCATGACAGATATTCTCCGGCAGACGGAGCAATCCCGGCGGCAGTTTGTTTCTGACGCCTCCCATGAGCTGAAAACGCCTTTGGCCTCCATTCGGCTGCTGACGGACAGCATTCTGCAAAGCGAGAAGATCGACCGGGAAACCATTCTGGATTTTGTGGGCGACATCGGACAATCGGCTGCCCGGCTCCAGAGCATGACGGAAAAACTGCTGGATTTGTCCCGTTTGGACAGCGGCGCGGTGACGGAATCCGTGCCGGTGGATATGGCGGCGCTGGCTCACGAAATTCTCCGTATGCTCCGACCGTTGGCGGAGGAAAAGCAGGTGGAGCTGATTTGCGCGGCGGAATCCCCGGTATACGTGATGGCAACGGAAGACGATTTGTATCAGATTCTGTTCAATCTGGGGGAGAATGCGGTAAAATATAATGTACCCGGGGGAACGGTTACCATGACGGTCACGGGAGACGGACCGGCAGTGCTGACCGTTTCCGATACGGGCATCGGAATTCCGGAAAAGGATTTGCCCAATATTTTCGCCCGATTTTACCGGGTGGACAAGACCCGCAGCCGGGAAGCCGGGGGCAGCGGTTTGGGATTGTCAATTGTGCGGGATACTGTTATAATGCACAGCGGAACCATTGCGGTGTCCCAAAATGTGCCTCGGGGCACAGTGTTTACGGTGACGTTTCCGCAGGTTTCCGGAGAGGAGCTACAAGTTCTATGACCTTGAAATTACCGATTCCTTGCAAATCGGTCCATGATATTTATGAAATTACACCGGAATTTCTCCGGTCTCAAGGGGTGCGGGTCCTGCTGATGGATTTGGACAACACCCTTTCCCCCTACTCCGTGGATACGGCGACCCCGGAGCTGAAACAGTGGATTCAGCGCATGAAAGACGGCGGTGTGCTGCCCTTTTTGTTTTCCAACAGCAAAACGGACCGCCCGTTGTGGTTTTCTCAGCAGTTGGACATTGACTACGTCAAACTGGCGAAAAAGCCCCGGCAGGGAATGCTCCGTCAGGTGTTGGATCGGCTGCAGGTTTCCCCGGAGGAAACCGCCATTGTGGGCGACCAGATTTATACCGATGTGCTTTGCGGCAGCCTGGGCGGATTGTATACCATTGTGGTGCGGCCCATCAAACTGGAAAATCCTCTCCATACCCTACGGTACGGTGCGGAATTCCCATTCCGAATGTTGTATAAGGTGGTGCGGAAATGACAAATTTGCAGAAATTACAGAACAAGCTTGTGGAAAACG
>CAJMMY010000045.1 GCA_905214605.1 uncultured bacterium
ATGAAACGGCCGGAATATACCGCCGCCGTCACGCAGGTGTACTCCGCGGTGCTCCGGGAGCATCGTCAGCCGACTCAAGCGGAAATGGACCAGCTCACCGCCGCATTTTCCCGGCAGGGCTTTACCACCGGGTATTTTGACGGGGAACGGGGTCCGCAGATGTTCGGCACCCGGCAGGACCCGGGCAAGGAACAGGAAAAATTCTTCAGCGGTATCCGCAAACAGTACGCCGACGGCGAAATGCGCCGGGTACCCGTGGATTTTTATACCATCATCAAAGAGCATCAGTATATGACTGCCGGCATTGCCGACCGGGACGGCAACAAATGCATTGCCAAGGGCAGCATTCCGCAGAAAGCCACCACCCGTGGCACCACGGAGCAGCAGGTCCGGGAGCAGTTTTATAAAACCGGCGGCACCCCCTATTACGCAGAGAATATCTACTGCGAAATGGACGAAGGACTCCATGTTTCCGCCTCGGAGCTGAATGAGCTCCGCCGCCGTCTGATTACCGAGCTGACCAACAAGCGGGGCACCGCCCCCGACCGCCGGGTGCGGCAATTCCCGCCCTCTCCGGAGGCGCAGGTTCCGCCCCGGGAAATGAAAATGATTTTCCAGGTGCGGGAGGCCGCGCAGCTGACCCAAGAGCTGGCGGAAATGCAGCCGGATTACGTGTACGTGCCCTTGGAGGTGCTGCACAAGCAGCCGGATTGCGCAAAAGCCTTTGCAGAGCGCGGCGCCGTCATTGTTGCCGTGCTGCCCCGCATCATCAATGACAATGAAGTGCCCGAAATTCAGGCTTGGCTGGAAGAGGCCAAAGCAAACGGCATCAACGAGGCCCTTGTGGGCAATCTGGGGCACATCATTCTGCCCCGGAAAGCCGGTATGGAGGTCCGCGGCGACTTTGGTCTGAACGCATTCAACTCCTATTCTCTGGAAGTGCTGCGTACCGCAGGGCTCCAGTCCGTAACCGCCTCCTTTGAGCTGCGCATTGCCCAGATTCGGGACCTTGTCAAGCCGCTGAATACGGAAATGATCATTTACGGCCGGATGCCCGCCATGGTGTCCGAGCAGTGCATCATCAAAAACAGCGCAGGCCGCTGCGCCTGCCAGACTCCCGGACAGCTGTCCGACCGCATGGGCTCCGTGTTCCCCGTGGTTCACGAGTACGGCTGCCGCAACGTCATTTACAACGCGCATAAGCTGTTTTTGGCGGACAAACGGCAGGATTACGAGCGGTCCGGTCTGTGGGGCGTACGCATGATGTTCACTACGGAATCTCCCAGAGAGTGCGTGGAAGTGGCAAAAAGCTATGCCGGTGTATCCAATTACCGCCCCAACGGTTTGACCCGGGGTCTGTACTACCGAGGTGTGGAATAATGCAAATTGTTTTGGCCTCCGGGTCTCCCCGGAGAAAACAGCTGCTGAATATGCTGGGGTTGGAATTTATCGTCTGCCCTGCCCGGGGGGAAGAAATTCTTCCGCCCCAAGCCGGACCGGAAGAAACCGTAATGGCCCTTTCCCGGCAGAAAGCCGCAGAAGTGGCCGGGCGCTTTCCTGCGGACGCGCTGATTATCGCCGCCGATACCATTGTCTGGCATGACGGCAAGCGGTTGGGCAAGCCGAAAAACGCCGCAGACGCCGCGGAAATGCTCTCCGGACTTTCCGGAGCAAATCACCGGGTGTACACCGGCGTGACCCTGCAGCTGGGCAACCGGGTATTGACGCAGGCGGAGGAAACCACCGTATCCTTCCGGGCGCTGACCCCGGCGGAAATTCAGGCATACATTGCCACCGGCGAGCCCATGGACAAGGCCGGGGCTTACGGAATTCAAGGCCTTGCCAGTTTGTTTATCACCGGAATTCAGGGGGACTTCTTCAATGTGATGGGTCTGCCTCTGTGCCGGTTGGGAAAAATGTTGAAAGAAGTGGGCGTGGAACTGCTTTGAAAACTTATCTGAAAAAATACGGAATCAAATTACTGGTTCTGGTGCTGCTGGTGGCCGCCGTGACGGGCATCGGGCATCATCTCCGGCAGGGAGCTGCCAGCGCCGCGGCAGACGCGGCCGGTGCCGTGCGCACACCGTTCCAGAAAGTGGCCACCGCACTGGTGGGCCGAATGGAAGACCTGTACGGGGTTTTGTTCCGGTATGACACGTTGAAAGAGGAAAACGAGCAGCTGCGGGCCCAGATTGCGGACCTGCAAAAGCAGCAGATGGCAGAGGCCCAGGCTACGGA
Organism: uncultured bacterium; assembly: GCA_905214605.1. The sequence goes on from CAJMMY010000045.1 coordinate 2,239, forward strand.
AGAAAACCAACGGCTGCGGGAACTGCTGAATCTCAGCGAAAAGCACTCGGATTTCAAATACGAATCCGCCAAAGTGGTCTCTTGGAATGCCTCCAATTGGAACAGCAGCTTTACCATCAGTAAAGGCAGCGATTCCGGTCTGGAAGTGGGCGACTGCGTCATCACGGAATACGGCGTTCTGGTGGGCACCGTTTCGGAAACGGGCTCCAACTGGGCCAATGTCCAGACTGTCACCGACCTTGGCACCAGCATCGGTGTTCTGGTGGGCTCTTCGGAGGTCTCCGCAATTTTGCAGGGCGACTATACCCTGATGCGCTCCCAGAACATGAAACTGAACTATGTGGCCTCCACTGGACAGATTATCACCGGGGATACCGTTGTGACCTCCGGCGCCGGCGGCAGCTACCCCCAAGGTTTGATTGTGGGTACCGTCAGCTCCGTCCACTCCGAGGCCTCCGGACAGAATGAATCCGCTGTGGTCGCGCCCTTCACGAAATTGGAGGACCTGACCCAGATTTTCATCATTAAATCGTTTGAGGTGTCCGAATGAAAGGTATCCTTGCAGATTTGATTTCCCCGAAAAAGCTGCGCCACAGCCTTTGGTATGGGGCGCTGGGGATTTTGCTGCTGTTTTTGCAGGACACGGTCTTTTCCCGGCTGGGATTGTTCGGCGTCAAAATGCTGTTTCTCCCGGCGGCCTGCGTAGCCGTGGGCATGGAAGAGGGCGGCACCGCCGGCGGGCTGTTCGGTCTGCTGCTGGGCATTCTGGGAGATATGAGTTTTGCGGAAAACACCGTGCTGTTTACCCTGCTGTTCCCGGTTCTGGGATTTCTGGGGGGCTATGCCGCGGAATACTGGATTACCCGCAACTATTCTTCCTATCTCATTGCCGCCGGCACCGCCATTCTGGTCACCGGTCTGCTGCAGCTGTTCCGCATGGTCGTTTCTCAGCCCGGCGCCATTCTTTCCGGGCTGTTGGTGGTCATCGTGCAAACACTGTGGTCCATGCCCATGGCCGCAGCTGTTTATTTCCCGGTCCGGGCCATTGCCCGAAAAACGGCCTCGGCCTGATTGCGGGAGGTACTGAATAAACGCTATGAAAAAATTGATTTCTTCCAAGCGCCTGATTGGCAGCGGCATTGTTTTGGCGCTGCTGCTCATTCTCTACGGCTGCGTGCTGTTCAAGCTGCAAATCGTAGACGGCGCAAGCTACAACAATGAAAGCGCCAACAGCATCGTCACCAACGAAACCGTTGCCGCCTCCCGGGGCAATATTCTGGACCGATACGGCCGGCTGCTGGTGAGCAGCAAAACCTGCTACAACATCATCATCAACACCGATGAGCTGTTTGAGCAGGACGACCCCAACTCCGTCATTCTGGAAATGATTGACATTGTGGAGTCCGAGGGGGAAACCTATACGGACAGCCTGCCCATTACCATGCAGTCTCCCTTTGCCTTCACCAAAATGTCCGACATTCAGCGGACGGTTTTGGACGGCTACGTGGAAAATGCCAAGAAAAACTACTCCGATTTGGCTCATGCCACCGGATTGGACGACGGAGACGCTACCGCCGTGGAACTGATGGCGTTCTTCCGCTCCCGGTATAAAATCGACAACGCTTACGACAACGAGCAGATGCGGAAAATTGCCGGTCTGCGCTACGAGCTGAACAGCCGATACATCATCGACACTTCCGATTACATTTTCGTGGAAGACGCCAGTTTGGGTCTGATTACCAAGCTGCTGGAGGCCAACATTCCCGGCATTGAGGTCAGCAACAGCTATGTCCGGGAATACAACACCAGCGGCGCAGCCCATTTGCTGGGGTATCTGGGTCTGATGAACCAAGAGGAGTACGAAAGCAAATACCAGTCCAAAAACTACTCCTACAATGCCAAGGTAGGCAAAGAAGGGGCGGAATTGGCCTTTGAGGACTACCTGCACGGTTCCGACGGCACCGCCGCCGTGACCAAAAACTCCGACGGCGCCACCGTCAAGCGGGTATACACCACTGAGCCCCAACCGGGCAATAACGTGTATCTGTCTCTGGACATCGTGCTGCAAGAGGCTGTGGAACGGATTTTGTCCTCCAATATCGAGTCTTTGCAGGCGCAGCGCGATTTGGACAACGAGCATTATCGGTCCGTCGGCGAGACCGATTTGATTAAGGAAGACATTTCCGGCGGCGCCATTGCCGTGGTGGACGTAAAAACCAACGAGCCCTTGGCCCTTGCCAGCTGGCCCACCTATGATTTGTCCACGCTGATGGAAAATTACAACGAGGTGCGGGACGCAGACAATCAGCCCCTGCTGAACCGGGCGCTGATGGGTCAGTACGAGCCGGGCTCCACCTTTAAGCCCGTCACCGCCATCGCCGCATTGTCCGAGGGCGTAATTACCCCGGAAAGCTCCATCACCGATGAGGGCGTGTTCCGGAAATACGAGGATGCGGGCTATGCCCCGGCCTGCTGGATTTACAACAGCAAGAAAACCACCCACGGCACCATCAATGTGGCCCAAGCGCTAATGGTTTCCTGCAACTATTTCTTCTACAGCGTGGGCGACAGTCTGGGCATTGCCAAGCTCTCCGATTACGCAAGAGCCTTTGGTCTGGGCGAGCATACCGGCATCGAATTGCCGGAATCCACCGGCAGCTTGGCAACCCCGGAGTACAAGGAACAGATTACCGGCGGCACGTGGTATGCCGGCGATACAGTCCAAGCCTCCATCGGTCAGAGCTACAACCTGTTCACCCCCCTGCAGCTGGCTTCTTATATCGCCACCGTTGCCAACGGCGGTCAGCGCCACAGCGCGTCGATTCTGAAGAAAGTCAGTTCCTATGACTACTCCGAAACCATTTACAACCGTCAGCCGGAGCTGCTCAGCACCGTAAAAAGCGATGAGCGGAATTACAAAGCCGTACAGTACGGTATGTATCTGGTGGCAAACAGCGCAAACGGTACCGCTTACTCCACGTTTTACGATTACCCCGTTGCCGTGGCCGCAAAAACCGGCTCGGCACAGCGCGGCGAGGGCAGTACGGCAAACGCAAGCTTTGTGTGCTATGCCCCCTATGATGACCCGCAGGTCGCCGTAGCCGTGGTGGTGGAAAAGGGCGCAGCCGGTTCCTCCATTGCCGTTTTGGCACGGGAAGTTCTGGACGCATACTTCAGTATTCAGAGCTCCAATGAGTCCGTGGACTCGGAAATGACCCTGCTGCAATAAATTCTTTGTCGATTTTTGTGAATTTTCTGTTGAATTTATAGTATTTCTTGTGTATACTGTATGTTGTGAGGTTTTCTAAATAAAATAGAAAGGGGACGGTTTGTGATGAACATTGCGTTTATGGCCCATGACCGCAAAAAAGAACTCATGGTCCAGCTTTGCATCGCCTACAAAGGTATTTTGGAGCAGCATAATCTCTGTGCCACGAATACAACCGGTAAATTGATTGCCGAGGCAACCGGTCTGCCTGTTACGTTGTATCTGCATGCAGATCAGGGCGGCAGTCAGCAAATCGGCGCCCGGATTGCCTATAACGAGATTGACCTGGTGATTTTCCTGTGCGATCCCAACAACAAAGGAAACTTCTATGAAGTCAACCAGATTGAACGTCTGTGCGACCAGTACCTGATTCCCTTTGCAACCAATGTGGCTACGGCAGAGGTTCTGATTCAAGGTCTGGCTCGGGGCGACCTGGACTGGCGGAATATCGTCAATCCCAAAAAGAAAAGCGTATAACAGACTTTTGAAAACCGCCCGGATCCGGGCGGTTTTTTCATGGAATTTTTTCGATTGTATGCAACCTTTTCCCCCGCTCATTCGTGTAGTGATTGAAAGATCTTTCCAGACAGCGCAGACTCCCGCCCATGGGTGAGTCTGTCCAAAGGAGTTTTTATGAGAGTATCCATGGAAGACGCCTTCCGACAATACGGCGACCGGGTCTTCTCCGCGGCGTTCAGCATCTGCCGCAATCGGGAAGACGCCGATGATGTGGTGCAGGACACGTTTCTGAAATACTACGCCCGCCCCATTGAATTTGCCGATGAGGAGCACTTAAAGGCATGGCTGCTGCGGGTTGCCATCAATCGCGCCAAGGACGTTTCCGGTGCCTTTTGGCGGCGGAACCGCGTCAGCTGGGAATCCTATATGGACGAACTGGAATTCGTCCAGCCGGAGGACCGGAGCTTATTTGAGGCTGTGATGCGGCTGCCGGAAAAATACCGCATTGTCATTCATCTGTTCTACTACGAGGACTATTCCGTGGAAGAAATCTCTGCCGTTCTGCACCGCCGCAGCGGGACTGTAAAAAGTCAGCTGAGCCGAGGCAGAAAACTCCTGAAATCCATGCTTACGGAGGATGAAAAACATGATTGACAAACAACAATATCAGCGCACCTTTGGTGTCCTTCACGCCTCCGGAGACTTCTTGAAGGAGGGACTTCCTATGAAAGCACCGAGAAAACACGTTCCCATGCGCAAAGCAGTCCTTGTATGCGCGGTTTTGGCCCTGATTTTCAGTTTGGGCACCGCCTGCTATGCCGCCGACGTGGGGGGAATTCGCAGAACCGTTCAAGTCTGGATTCACGGAAAACAGACCGACGCCGTGATGGATGTTCAAAACGGTCAGTACACGCTGCATATTAAAGATGCCGACGGCACTGTCCATGAACAGGGCGGCGGAGGCGTTGCCTTCAATCCCGACGGCAGCGAGCGTCCGCTGACGGAAGAGGAACTGATGGAACAGCTGGATTCCCCGGACGTAGAGGAGAACGACGACGGCACCGTTTGGGTTTATTACCGGGCGCAAGCCATGGAAATCACCGACCTGTTCGATGAAAATGGCATTTGTTTCCTGGAACTGAAAGACGGAGAGGATATTCTGTATCTGACCGTAAAAAAAGGCAACGGCTACGCGTTCAGCCCCTCGGGCTACGTTCAGCCGTATGAATTCAACACAACGCGCCCCTGAACCGACCCCAAATTTCATACCGGAAAGCCGCCCGGCAGCCGGGCGGCTTTTTTCCTGCCTTCGGGCGGTTTCTTCCCCCCGCATTTTGCGCAAAAGGTGCGGCGGAATGATTGACGAGGCCCGGAAAATGCAGTATAATCTTACATTGTAATTTTATGACCAAATCCCTGAAAATCACAGGATTCCGCCCGCCTTTTTCAGGCCCGCGGCGGTTGAAAGGACGAAAATATGGAACGAGTAAAACCCCGCACCCTTTCCGGCTTTATGGAGTTGATGCCGGACAAGCAGGTGCAGATGGAACGCATGATGCAGGTGCTCCGGGAAAGCTACAGCCTTTACGGCTTTACCCCGCTGGATACCCCCATCATTGAGTCCAGCGAAGTGCTGCTGGCAAAAGCCGGCGGCGAAACCGAAAAGCAGATTTACCGCTTTTCCAAGGGCGACAGCGATTTGAGTCTCCGCTTTGATCTGACT
>CAJMMY010000046.1 GCA_905214605.1 uncultured bacterium
ATCCAAAAAGATACGGGTGTCAAATAAATTACAACTTTGTTATTTTCCTGCTGCAATCCTTATGCTGCCGGTTCCACCGGTTCCTCGGGTGCGGCGGGAGACTCCGTCACAACCGGAGTGGGGTCCGTGGTGTGCGCCGGTGTTTCCGTTGCCTCCGGGGTCGGCGTGGGAGACGGTGTGGGCTTCACATCGTCCTGATGGCTGCCGAAAATTCCGGTGGATTTCGTACTGGTGCCGGAGACGAAGGACTTGTTGGGCAGTTCCAGCGCGCTGTCAATGCCGTCCATCACGCTCTTCCAGATGTCCAGTGCCGGGTTGCCGGAGAAGCTCATGGCCTGGTTCTGGTCATAGCCGGTCCAAACCGCTGCGCAGTAATAGGGGGTAAAGCCTGCGAAGTACCGGTTTCTCCAGTCCGTAGAGCTGCCGGTTTTACCGGCGGAGGGCATATCCTTCAGCGATGCGGCGCTGGCGATACCGTTGGTCACGTTGTAGTGGAGCATATCCACCATATTGGCGGCGGTATCCTTGGAGAACGCCTGAATGGTATCCGGCTCATTGTTCAGAATCACGTTGCCCTTGGAATCCGTCACGCGGCTGTACGTCCGGCCGTAAGTGAAGGTACCCTCATTCAGAAATGCGCAGTAAGCCTGGGTCATTTCCCGGACGGTTACGCCGTGGGTCAGTTCGCCCAGAGCCAAAGGTGCATAGTTGCAGTCATCGGCCACCAGACTGGTAAAGCCCAGCTTTTCCGTCAGAAATTCATACGATGCCTGAGGGGTCAGCTTGTCGATAATCTGCGCCGCCACGGTGTTCAGAGACAGCGCCAAGCCTTGACGAATGGTAATCCAGCCCCGATAGCCGCTGCTTGCGTTTCTGGGATACCAAGTGGTTCCGCTCAGGGTAATGTCCGGGGCGTCCTTTACTTCCGTGTTGGGGGTAATCAGACCGTATTCCATTGCCGGACCGTAAGAAGCCAGCGGCTTAAAGGAAGATCCGGGAGACCGATATGCGCCGGTGGCACGGTTCAAGGGGAAGTTCACGGTTTTCTCGCCGGTGCCGCCGCTCAAAGCCACAATGGCGCCGGTATAGGGGTCCATCACCACAATTGCGGACTGCAAAGACGGAATGGTACCGTCTGCATTGGCTGTGGGCTGTCTGTACGGCTTGGGCAGATTGTCCGGGTTGGTGTAAATATTGTCCACCGCGTTCTGAATCTTGGGATTATAGAACGAGTAAATCTGATATCCGCCGTTGAACAGCAGCATGCTGGCTGCCTCCCGGTTGATGTCCCGCTCCTCCATCAGCTGATTGAGCACGTCATTGATGACCACCTCTTCATACCAGTTGTAAACGTGCTGCACATTCTCGCTGCTCTCGGAACGAACGAACACCAGTTCCTCGTTCACAGCGTCCACGTACTCGTCATGGGTGATATAGCCCTGGTCGTACATCTCCCACAAAATGGTTTCCTGCCGCTCCTTGTTGTTGGCACGGCTGATAAAGGGGTTGTACCGGCTGGGGTTATTGGTGATGCCGGCGATGCTGGCGCATTCTGCCAGACTCAAATCCTTGGCGCTTTTGCCGAAGTACGTCTGAGCAGCCGCCTCAACGCCGTAGCAGCTTTGTCCGAAATACACCACGTTCAGATAATAGGTCATGATTTCTTTTTTATCATAGGCCTTTTCCAGCTCCAGTGCCCGGAAGATTTCCACCAGCTTTCGCTGCACGGTAATGTCATCGTAGCCGGTGATATTTTTCAGCAGCTGCTGCGTCACCGTAGAGCCGCCGAAATCGTTCTTCATGGTCAGGAACATATTGGCAAAGGCTGCCACCGTACGGTACCAGTCCACGCCATGATGCTCGTAGAATCGCTTATCCTCGATCGCCACAACGGCATGCTCCAGATTGATGGGAATCTGGTCATAGTCAACCCAGATGCGGTTCTGCGTACCGTAAAGCAGGCTCAGTTCCTTCCACTCATCGTCAGTTCCCGCAGCGTCCGGGTCCTGATACCAGATCGTAGAAGACAGCTCTACCTTAAAATCCGACAGCGTGACCTTCAAATCCTCCATCAAGCTGGTCTTCACGTAATATGCAAAAATGCATATAAACAGCAATCCGGTCAGCAGAATGATCAGCAGAATGGTCAGCAGCACTTTCAAAATGCCCCGTACCGTTCCGCCGGCGGCACCGGCTGTGCGGTTTGCGATTTTCTTTGCTTTCTCGTGCGCCATAGGCTTTTCCTTTCCTTATTACTCTGCCCAACATTGCGGCATTTGTATACTTTCGTACCGAGATACATACCATATCTCAAGGCAAGTCAGTGAAGTATACCACATTTCTCCGGAAATGTTAAGTCCTGCCGTGGGGAAAAGCGAAAAAGTTTACAATTTTCCGGGTTAACCAAAGGTTTTTTCGGCATAATACCCTTGTACGGATTTCTTTTTGAAGATTCGCAGGAGGGACGATGTCATGCAGGAATTGCTGGAGAAATACTGGAAATGGGCCGCGCTGGGGGCGCTGACCCTGCTGGCCGGATTTCTGGCGGTGTGCGCCGCCCGGGGATTTCTGGCCGCTGCCGCAGCCGCTGAACCCACAGAAGCACCGCTGCCCATCGTAGAAAAGCAGTACACGGATTATCCCCGGGCCGCCTATCTGCTCCGGGAGCAAGGGGGCTACGTGGCGGTATTTACCCCCGACAGCCCCCAGCCGATTGAAATTACGGGCATTCCGGTCTCCTCTCTCCGGTCTGCGGACCGTTCCCTTCTTTCTGTGGGAATTGCTGCTGCAGACCGTGAAGATTTGTTGAAATTGCTGGAAGATTTCAGTTCCTGAAAAAATGGAGAAAATACGGATTGATTTCTTTGTGAAAATGGTATACAATATGCTCAGAAATCAACCGGAGGTAGCCCACATGGCAGACGATTCTTTTGAAAGTGAACTGATCACCGTAACCGACGAAAACGGTGATGAACACGAGCTGGAGGTTCTGGGGAACCTGGACTACAACGGCAAAACCTATTATCTGTTCGTTCCGTCCAACATCGATGAGATGGAGGTCAACGACCCGGATTACGGTTACATCATTCTGGAGTCCGTTTTCGAGGGCGAGGACGAAGTGTTCCTGTCCATTGAAGACGAGGATGAGCTGAATGAGGTCTATGCAATGTTCATGACCCTCATGCAGGACGATGATGACGAATTCGCAGAGGAATTCGACGAGGAAACCATTCAGGCTGATTTGAATCAGTCCGAAGACGAAGAGTAATTTCCTCGCAGGTGCTGTTGATAAGCCCTGCGCTGTGCGTGGATGAATTTTATTCATTGGCCCTTTTAAACCCACATTTTAGAAACGGAATGCCATATTCTGCGGTGAATTGCAGGCCTCCCGGTCAGTCTTGAACTGAACTGGAAGTTGGAAGCAGAGAAGCCGTGGAGAGGCGATCCACCTGCCGGAGACGTGCAGGTTATAATTGGGCCCCACGGCAGGGCGGGGTTTTTCTTTTCCCCTCTCCCTAAAATTGCACATACGGGAATGAAGTGCTCCCGGGATTTGTAAAAATCCGAACCGCTTTTGAGCTGATGACTTCTGTGTGATGGCACAGGGGCATTGGCTTTCTTTTTTGTCTGGAGGCATCAAATCATGAAGGACCCATGGAATTCCATAAAAAATATGGGAAAGCTGCTGTTGCTGGCAGCGGCGGTAGGCATTTTGTCCGGCGCCATTGATGCGCTGTTCGGCCGGGTGCTGTTGGCCGTTTCCGCATTCCGGGACGACCATATCTCCGTCCTGCTCCCGATTCTCCCGGCAGCGGGTTTGCTCATTGTCCTGCTGTATCAAACATTCAGTCCCTTAAGTCAAAAGGGCATGACCTTGGTATTTGAGGCCGGGCAGAATCGGCGGGACGCCATTCCCCTGCCCTTGATTCCGTTGGTGATGGTCGGCACATGGCTGACCCATCTGTTCGGCGGCAGCGCCGGACGGGAGGGTGTGGCCGTACAAATCGGCGGAACGCTGGCCCATGGCTTGGGGCGGAAATTCTGTACCCCTGCCGAACAGCGGGTGCTGCTGATTGCCGGTATGGCCGCCGGTTTTTCCGGTCTGTTCCAAACGCCCCTGACCGCCGTGTTTTTCGCCTTGGAAGTCTTGATTGCCGGAGCAATGGCCTATGAGGCACTGCTCCCGGCTTTACTGGCGGCGGGCTTGGCCTGCAAAACCTCCGCGCTGTTGGGTTTGGGAAAATTTTCCGCCGTTTTGGGCGGCAGCGCGGCGCTCTCCGACGGCAGACAGCTGGCGGCTCTTGTGGTGTTGGGTCTGGCATTCGGTCTCACCGGACGGTATTTTTCCACCGGTTTGCAGCAAGCCAAACGCATCGCCGGGGAAAGAATGAAAAATCCCTATCTCCGCATCGGCGTGGGAGCCATTCCCCTGGCCCTTGTGCTGTTTCTGCTCCATACCGGCCGCTACTGCGGTCTGGGCACGAATTTGATTCAGCTCAGTCTTTCCGGCGGGGACATTTTCCCCTACGATTGGCTGCTGAAATTGCTGCTCACCGTCTGGACCTTATCGCTCGGGTTTCAAGGGGGCGAGGTCACGCCGCTATTTGCCATCGGCAGCGCGTTGGGCGCCGCTTTGGCCCCGGTTTTGGGGCTTTCCCCGGCACTGTGCGCCGGATTGGGCTATGCCGCTGTGTTCGGCAGCGCCACCAACACATTGATTGCGCCCATGCTCATCGGCTTGGAGGTGTTTGGCGGAGAGTCCCTCCCGGCATTCGTTTTGGTTTGCGCCATTGCCTATTGCGTCAATGGCAACCGCTCCATTTACGGCAGCCAGTTGATTCACGGTGAGCAAACCGCCCCTTAACGGGAAAAGTTTTCCACATTCCGCCATATGATGTCAAAACCCCCGCCTCCCTTGCAGCCGCAAGAGTGGTGGGGGTATCCCTTTATCGTTCCAAATATCGTTTCAAATCCTGCATCCGTCTGTCGGTATCCTGCTCGCCCAACAGATACCAATCCGTCAGTCGGTCAATGTTGCCCTCCAGACGGGAAACCGCCAAAGACGGGTCCGAGGGCTGCAAAACAAAAATCCGGCCCTCATAGTTCAGCTGCTGAATCAGCCGCCGGGTACGGTTGTACAAATCGTCCGACCGCTCCAACGCGTCCAACAACCGGGGATAATGCTTGTACCGTGCCCATTCCAGCATCCTTTTGCTGTGGCTGTCCTTCCGGAAGTTCAGCGGTCGGGTGCAGACCACAACAATTTTCTCATATCCCTGCTCCATTGCCCACAAAACCGGGGTATAATCCGAAATGCCCCCGTCCAGATAAACGCTGTCTCCCAGGGGAACCATGGGCATGGCAAAGGGCATACCGGTAGACGCCCGCACCGCAGTGGGCACGTCCCACTCCTTATGCTCAAAGTAGGCCGGTTTTCCCGTTTTGCAGTCGGTGGCTACAATGTAGAACTTTTGGTCGGTGCCGTAAAAGGTTTCCGTATCCCAAGGGCACTTCTGCTGCACCTCTTCGGAAAACACAAAGCCCACGTCAATCACGCCGCCGGAATTCCGCAGCGCCTCTTTGCCCACATAGCGGGAATCCTTCCGATACAGCCGATTCAACGCCAGCGTCCGCCGATACTGCCGGCTGATATAGTTGCAGGCACACAAGCTGCCCGCGGATACGCCCACGGTCATTTCAAATTCCAATTCGTTCTTCAGAAGGCTGTCCATTACGCCGCCGGCATACAAGCCGCGAAACGCACCGCCCTCGCACACCAATGCTGCAGGAATCAAAGAAACCGCTCCTTTCAGATATCTAGGGTGACGACCTCACCGGTTTTCAACGTTTTTTGCACATCAATGATTCTTTGGTTGGAAGAACCCCGGAAGTTCAGGCGAATGTCCTTTTTCGCCTCCACAAACCGGCCGTCCACCAAAACGTCCAGTAGGCTGAGCATCTCGTCCGTTTCATCGCACCGGGGGTGGCTGCCGTCGCAAAGCAGCTCCTCCTCCAGACGGAATCCGGTATAGCACCAAATGGTTTTGTTGGGAAACCGTTCCCGTACTTTTTTCAGAAACGGCAGCAGCACCTTTTGGTTTTGCGGTTCAAAGGGATCGCCCCCCAGCAGCGTCAGACCGTCAATGTAGCTGTGCTCCAGCAAGTCCAGAATCTCCTGCTCCGCCGCCGGACCGAAGGGCTGACCGTATTCAAAATCCCATGTTTCCGGCTGAAAGCAGCCGGGGCAATGATTTGTGCAGCCGGATACAAATAAAGACACCCGCATTCCCGGGCCGTTGGCCACATCGCAATTTTTCAATCCGCAATAGTTCATAATATACTCCCATCCCAACGGTCCGGCCCTGATTCGGCGCCGAATCCGCTGTTTCTATTATAGCAAGCTCCCCTCGCTCCTGTAAATGCCATATCGTGGAAATTCCCCGAAGTCTCGGACTTCGGGGAATCTTATTCTATTTCGTTTTTCGGTTAATCAGCAGCCGCACAGAGGCACATCCAGAGAAACGTGGGTCACACGGTCCCGGATTTCCTCGGTTCTGCCCTGATTCCAATACTGCGTTCCGATATATCCGCAGGTCCGGCGGGCAACGTTCATTTTATTCTGGTCCGTGTTGCCGCACATGGGGCATTTCCAGATCAGCTTGCCGTCATCTTCCACAATCTGAATCTCGCCGTCATAGCCGCAAACCTGGCAATAGTCGCTCTTGCAGTTCAGCTCGGCATACATGATGTTATCGTAGATGAATCTGATAATGGCCATCACACCGGGAATGTTGTTCTGCATATCCGGCACTTCCACATAGCTGATGGCGCCGCCGGGAGACAGAGCCTGGAACTTGGATTCGAACGCGAACTTATCGAATGCGGAAATTTCCTCGCCAACATGTACGTGATAGCTATTGGTGATATATCCCTTATCCGTAATGCCGGGAATCACGCCGAAACGGCTCTGCAGGCATTTTGCAAACTTATAGGTGGTAGACTCCAAGGGAGTGCCGTACAGAGAGAAGTCAATGTTGTGCATTTCCTTCCACTCCTTGCACTTATCGTTCATGTGCTGCATGACTTTCAATGCAAAGGGTTCGCCCTCCGGGTCCGTGTGGGATTTGCCGGTCATGTACTTCACGCACTCATACAGACCTGCATAGCCCAGAGAGATGGTGGAGTAACCGCCGTACAGCAGCTTATCAATGGTCTCGCCTTTTTTCAGACGTGCCAGTGCGCCATACTGCCACAGAATGGGCGCTGCGTCGGACAACGTGCCCCGCAGACGATTGTGGCGGCACATCAAAGCGCGGTGACACAGCTCCAGACGGTCATTAAAGATTTCCCAGAACTTGTCCATATCCCCCCGGGAGGACAGGGCTACGTCCACCAGATTGATGGTCACAACGCCCTGATTGAATCGGCCGTAATACTTGGGTTTTCCGGTTTCCGGGTCCACATAGGGGGTCAGGAAGCTGCGGCAGCCCATACAGGTGTAGCAATGGCCCTCGCCGTTTTGATCCACCTTCAGCTCCAGCATCTTCTTCTCGGAGATGTAGTCCGGAACCATACGCTTGGCGGTGCATTTTGCAGCCAGCTCGGTGAGATAGTAATACGGGGAATCGGGGTGAATGTTCTGCTCTTCCAGAACGTAAATTAGTTTCGGGAATG
>CAJMMY010000047.1 GCA_905214605.1 uncultured bacterium
TCTTGGCGATGTGCGGGGCGGCATAGGCCGCCGAGCGGTCTACCTTCGACGAGTCCTTGCCCGAAAATGCCCCGCCGCCGTGTGCGCCGCGGCCTCCGTAAGTATCGACGATGATCTTGCGGCCCGTGAGGCCGGTGTCGCCGTGGGGGCCGCCGATCACGAACTTGCCCGTGGGGTTGACGTGCAGGATGTAGTCGTCGCCGATCAGACCGGCCAGCTTGTCGCCGGCACGCTCCAGGCGCGCCTTGACGCGCGGGATGAGGATCGTGCGCACATCCTCGCGGATGCGCTCCTGCATCCGCTCCTCGGCCTCTTTCTCCGTGAGGCCGTTGCCGGGCAGGATGAACTCGTCGTGCTGCGTCGACACCACGATGGTATGCACACGCAGCGGTTTGTTCGTCTGTTCGTCATACTCGATCGTCACCTGCGACTTGGAATCGGGACGCAGGTAGGTCATCGCCTCGCCTTCACGGCGGATGACGGCCAGCTCCTTGAGGATGACGTGCGAGAGGATCAGCGTCGCAGGCATCATCTCGCGGGTTTCGTTGCAGGCATAGCCGAACATGATGCCCTGGTCGCCGGCGCCGTTGCCCAGATCGCCGCCCTCTTTGGATTCCAGAGAGTTGTCCACTCCCAGTGCGATGTCTGCGGACTGCTCGTCAATGTTGGTAATCACAGCGCAGGTTTCGCAGTCAAAGCCGAACTTTGCGCGGTCGTAGCCGATTTCCCGAATGACGTCCCGGGCAATTTTGGGAATGTCCACGTAGCAGGTCGTGGAGATTTCGCCCATGATGTGCACCAGACCCGTGGAAACGGTGGTTTCGCAAGCCACGCGGCCATTGGGGTCTTTTTCCAGAATTGCGTCCAGAACTGCGTCAGAAATCTGGTCGCAGATTTTATCCGGATGTCCTTCGGTTACGGATTCGGAAGTAAACAAATATTTTGCCATGTTGAATAATCCACCTTTATATAGATTTGCGCGTCACGCGCATAGTTTACGAAAGAGAGGGTAAAAAAATCTCCGCCAAAAACCGGCGGAGCAGAACAGAACACCTTATCTTTCGATTGCATACCGCCGGATTTAGCACCTTGAATAACAGGTTGCCGGGTTTCACAGGGCCGTTCCCTCCACCACTCTTGATAAGGCTTGTATTTGGTTATCTCTCTTGCTGTCCTTGCAACAGCATGGCTATTATATCGGAAGGTGGTGTCGTCTGTCAATATACAAATTTCGACAATTGTATGCAATGGGTTCAAAAAATAAAAAAATTCCGAAAAACCCTTGATAAAACAGCAGTGCAGTGGTAATATTATGTTATCTGGTAATGAATACTAGATAAACCAATATGAGAGATACAGGAGGCGCAGAATGAGAAAAATTGATATCTTCGCGAAGTTCATTCGCGTCGTAACCATTCCGGCAATGACCAGTGGCTGCGCAATGACGCTGCTGTGGCTGTCGGATACTGTGATTTACATCCGGGTGCTGGACTATGTAATGGTGATGCTGGGCTTGACGGTGATTCCGCTGCTGTCTTATGGGGTCAGCGCGGCGGTACCGTCTCTGCGGAAAACCGGCAGAGACGGGCAGCGAAAAATGGCCATGTACTTTTCTGCGGCGGGATATGTGATCAGTTTTGCCTATGCCATGGGGATGCCCACCACGGCGCCTTATCGGGCAATGACGGGAACGTATGTGATTTCCATTGTGCTGCTGTTGGTGCTGAATAAGGGATTCCACTTCAAGGCAAGCGGTCATGCATGCTCCACGGTGGGACCGTTGGTGGCAATGAGCTATTTCCTCGGCGGCTGGACCGTTCCTGCGGGCTTGGTAATTTGCGCATTGGTGATTTGGTCTTCTATGGAACTGAAACAGCATCGGTTCGGGGAACTGATGACCGGCTCGGCGGTGTCCGGTTTGGCATTTGCATTTCTCATTGCATTGATTTGAATGGGGGAAGCATCACAACGGAATCAACGAAAAAGGCTCAGACCATGGCGGTCTGAGCCTTTCTTTTTTTACAGCAGCGGTGCGAACAACCGCAGCATTGCATAATAAATTCCATGGAGCAGGCTGAGACCGGATTGCTTTTTCGCCATATCTACGGGATACACCCGGGTGCATCGGGTTTGGGTCCGGAGGAAATCTTCCTTGGCTTGGTCAACGGCCTTGTTTTCCAAAAACAGACAAGCGTTTTCAAAGTGCAGCGTCAAGCTCCGGTAGTCCATATTGATGGTGCCGACCACGGCAATTTCATCGTCCACCACACAGATTTTGGAGTGGACAAAGCCGGGGGTGTATTCGTAAATTTTCACGCCCGCGTGGAGCAGCGCCGGATAATGGGAACGGGTCAAATCGAACACCATTTTTTTGTCCGGAATGCCCGGGGTCATTATGCGCACGTCCACACCCCGTTTGGCAGCCAGAGTCAGCGCGGTTTGCATATCCTGGTCAATAATCAGATAGGGGGTCATGATGTACACATACCGCTTGGCGCAGTTAATCATATTCAGATAAACGCTTTCCCCCAGATATTCATCGTCCAAAGGCGTATCGCCGTAGGGAATGACAAAGCCCTCTGCCTC
This sequence comes from uncultured bacterium, assembly GCA_905214605.1. The sequence goes on from CAJMMY010000047.1 coordinate 2,587, forward strand.
TACGGCTTTTGTGGGGCGGAAGGGGTCCAGATTCTTGTCGCTGTGCCGCAGGGTGTTCCACATTTCCAGAAACAGCAGGGTCATGCCCCAAACGCCCTCGCCCTCCAGACGCACCATGTTGTCTTTCCAATGGCCGAACCGCTCGATGACATTGATGTATTCATCGGCAAAATTGGTGCCGCCGGTGTAGGAAATGTTGCCGTCAATCACGGTGATTTTCCGGTGGTCCCGGTTGTTCATCACGGTGGAATAGATGGGAATAAAGGGGTTGAATGCCACGGCTTTGATGCCCTGCTGCTCCAGTTTTTTGGCATACCGGAAGGGCAGGGTGGACACGCTGCCCACGTCATCGTAAATCAACCGCACGTCCACCCCCGCTGCGGCTTTTTCCAGCAGAATGTCCAGAATGGTATCCCACATCTGGCCGGGGTGAATGATAAAATACTCCATAAAAATGAAGTGCTCCGCGCTTTTCAGGTCCTCAATCAAGGCTGCAAAGCCCTCTTCGCCCAAAGGGAAGTATTCGGTTTTTGTGTTGGCATAAATGGGATATCCCTGCCGCTCCAGATAGCGGCATTGCCCCTCCAGATTATCGTCGTTCAGTCGGTGCAGGGTTTGGGTACAATCGGGGGCATAGGACAAACAGCGGGTGCGCTCCCGGTTCATCGCCCGAGCCAGTTTCCGTTTCGGCGCTTTGCCGCCGGAAATCAAAAACAGCACACCGCCGATAATGGGGAACTCCAGAATCGGCACAATCCACGCGAGCTTTACCGCCGGATTGGACCGACCGTTGATGATATAAACCACAGCCAAAAGGCTGAGGAAGGTGAGCAGCACATTCACGATTTTATAGGTGTCGCTGAAGGCATAGGCGGTGTAAATCAGCCATGCAATCTGTGCAACCAGTGCCAGACCGAACAAAAACAGACGGGTGAACACATGGGTCATCAGCTTTTTAATTTTCATTTGGCGCCCTCCCATTCAGATAAATTGCCGTTTGCACTGCGGCTGAGCAAAGATTCATAGTCTCTGATGCAGATTACCACGTCCGGGCGGTAGTCGCGAATGTATTCCGGCAGACTTTTTTCTGTGTAATGCCGCAAATCCAGAGAGCGGGTTTCGTTGAAACTGTAATAGGCCATACATTCCACTGCGTTGGTGAAACTGTCTCCGAAAATCAGTGCATTGGGCTTGTCCGGACGGTGGGTGTTCAGCCGCGTTTCCGCTACGTCGCCGCCCATGTAAAAGGTGTACAAGACCGGCTCGGTATCGGTTTCCGGCATGGCATAGACCGATGACGGAACATCATAGCCGTTGTCCTGACGGGTGAAGGGCAGGTCCTCCGTAAATCGGGCTGTGAGCAGATGCTCGTCGTTGTCCAGGAGACCTAACAGTTTTCGCGTACGGGAGCCCATATAGGGATTGGGGAGCGTTTCGAACCGAATGTCGGTGCCTTCCGCCGGAAAATCCAGAGATGCGTTGGAACGATCATTTACCAGATTCACGGCGCTGCGGTAGGTTTCATAAGCGCCCCGGAGCCCGTAATGGTTGTCCACCGCGGAGCTGAATTCTGCCGGATGTCCCAACGCGTCAAATACCTGACCCATATCCACAAAATTGACGTTCTGCGCCTCCATTGCGGCGGTGAGCGCGGTCAGCTCCGGCTGGGTGTAGGCATTGCGGTTGTAGAGATAATTGGGGTAATCCGCTGCATGATATGCATATTGGCAGGGAACAGCCACATAGCAGTAGGTTCCGCCGTAGGATTCCACCAGAGCCTGCACAGCGGCGTTGTCTGCGGCAACTTCCCGCGCTAGCTGTTCCATCATGGCAGGGTCCACGGTTTCCGGCTGCAGATAGGGCAGGAGAACATCGTCGGTCACCACCACGTCATTGATGACCGGACGGTGGAACAGATGCAAATCGCACCAAGTAGAGGCTTTCAGCATTTGGGTGCGCCCGGCGGCATAATCGCAGAACATGGTTTCCAAATCGCTGAAGACTTTGCCGCTGAGGATTGTTTCCGGAGAAATTTCCGGAAATTCGGAAAGATTGCGGTTTTCATAATAAGAATACCGCTGCTTGGGCAGGAGTATGGTGGCGATCATCAGCCCGAACAAGGTTACGGAGAACAGTACTGCCATCAGAATTTCAGAAACACGTTTCATAGCAGCACCTCCTTAAAATCGGAAATAAATGAACGGGTTGAAGGAACCGGTGACCAGCTTGCCGTAAGCCAGAATCAGCAGCGCCATGGCAGCCAGCTTGGGGAACCAGACCAACGCGGTTTGGGCACCGGCGGTGGCTCTGTTTTGCAGCTGCATTTCCGCCCATTGCCGGACCGGCAGCGCCGCAATGCAGCAGCAGAGAAGTTCCGGCCAGTATTCCAGCAGATAATAGACGGTATTCCCGTCTGTGAGAACGCCGCTGCTGCCGAACATGGCACCGAAGTATGCCAGTGCGGCGGATAGGGTATCGGCCCGGAACAGCACCCAACTGAATAAGACCAGAATCATGGTATAAAGGTGCCGGAACAGCCGCGGAAATCGCTCCAGATAGGTGCCCCAGAGAAATTTTTCCCCGATGAGCAGCAGGAAAAACCAAAGACCCCAGCAGATAAAATTCCAGCTGGCACCGTGCCACAGGCCGGTGAGGAACCAGACGGCAAACAGATTGAAAATATTCCGCGCCCGGGAGCAGCGGTTGCCGCCCAGTGGGATATAGACGTAATCCCGGAACCAGCTGGACAGGGAAATGTGCCACCGGCGCCAGAACTCCGTGATACTCTCGGAAATATAGGGATAATTGAAGTTTTCCAGAAAATGAAAGCCGAACATCCGGCCCAGACCGATGGCCATGTCGGAATATGCGGAGAAATCAAAATAAATCTGGAACGTATAGGCGGCAGCACCCAACCATGCAAAGGCAACGGAGGGATTTGCTGTGCCGAAAGCGGCATCGGCAACAGAGGCAACGCCGTTGGCCAGCAGCATTTTCTTGCCCAAACCGAAAAGGAACCGCACGGCACCGGCGGAAAATTCGGAAACGGATTCTTCCCGGCTGTCAATTTCCTCGGCCACGGTGGTATATCGGACAATGGGACCGGCAACAAGTTGCGGGAAAAAGGAAATGTAAAGAGCCACTTTCAGAATGTTCTTCTGCACGGCGGCGTCTCCTCGGTAGACATCAATGACGTAACTGAGACCCTGAAAGGTAAAAAAGGAAATGCCGATGGGGAGCACCACTTGGGGCACCGGAACGGCGGGAATCATGGCATGGAGCATGGAACCGAAGAACCCGGCATATTTGAACCACCCCAACAATGCCAGACCCAGAACCACGGCGGCAACAGCGCCCAGCTTTCGAATGTTCGGGGAATGGGCTGGCCCGGCAAGCAATCCGCAGACGTAGTTGATGCCGACGGAAAGGAGCATGAGCAGCAGAAATTTCGGCCCGCCGCAGGCATAAAATGCCAGACTGAACCCCAAAAGAATCAGATTTCTGAAACTGCGGCACCGACTGGGGACAATGAAATAGCAAGCCAGTAGGATTGGCAGGAAGAACAATAAAAAGCTGACGCTGCTGAAAACCATAGTTGGATACTCCCGAAAGATGTACTAAAAGAATATAATACAGTAGAATACCATTTTTTAGGTGGAAATACAAGGGAGCAGCAGGAAAGAGATGCCCAAATCAAAAAGGACCGGGCGCCGCATTTGCGGTGCCCGGTGGATGAAAAAAGAGGTTCGGAGATTCGAATTAGTACATGCCCATGCCGCCCATGTCAGGTGCAGCGGGAGCAGCAGTGGGAGGAGTGGGGATATCGGCAACCAGAGACTCGGTGGTCAGGGTTACAGATGCCACAGATGCAGCATTCTCGATTGCGCTGCGGCAAACCTTGGTCGGGTCCACAATGCCCATAGCAATCATATCGCCGTAGCTGTCGGTAGCAGCGTCGTAACCATAGGTCACGCTGCGGCTGCGTTTGACTTTATCCAGAACCACAGCGCCTTCCACGCCAGCATTGAATGCAATCTGGCAGATGGGAGCGGTCAGAGCCTTTGCGATGATCATTGCGCCGGTCTTCTCATCACCGGTCAGACCGGAGGCTACGGACTCGGCAGCCTTTGCTGCGTTCACGTAAGCGCTGCCGCCGCCGGCGACAATGCCCTCTTCCACAGCTGCGCGGGTTGCGTTCAGAGCGTCCTCAATGCGCAGTTTCTTCTCCTGCATCTCGGTCTCGGTTGCAGCGCCGACTTTAATTACAGCCACACCGCCGGACAGCTTTGCCAGACGCTCCTGCAGCTTTTCCTTATCATACTCGGAAGTGGTGACTTCCATTTCCTTGGTAATCTGTGCCACGCGGGCTGCGATTGCCTGCTTGGAGCCCTTGCCGTCTACGATGGTGGTGGTTTCCTTGGTCACCTTCACCTGACGTGCCTGACCCAGCTGGTCCAGGGTGGTAGCGTTCAGCTCCATGCCCAGGTCCTTGGAAATCACTTCGCCCTGAGTCAGGATTGCGATATCCTGCAGCATCTCTTTCCGGCGGTCGCCGAAACCGGGAGCCTTCACGCAGCAGACGTTCAGAGTACCGCGCAGCTTGTTCAGAATCAGAGTTGCCAGAGCCTCGCCGTCCACATCTTCAGCGATGATGACCAGTTTCTTCTTGGTCTTCAGCACCTGCTCCAGAACGGGCAGAATATCCTGAATGTTGGAAATGGTCTGGTCGGTGATCAGCAGGAGGGCGTCGTCCATGTCAGCCACCATCTTCTCGGTGTCGGTGGCCATGTAGGGGCTGATAAAGCCGCGGTCGAACTGCATGCCTTCCACAACCTCG
>CAJMMY010000048.1 GCA_905214605.1 uncultured bacterium
CATCGAGGAATGGATCATGTCTGCCGAGTACATCATGGCCGGCGGCAATGAGAATGTCATCCTCTGTGAGCGCGGCATCCGCACCTTTGAGCGCGCGACCCGCAATACGCTGGACCTGTCCGCCGTACCCGCAATCAAGAAACTGAGCCACCTGCCCATTATCGTGGACCCCAGCCATGCAACCGGCTTGTCCTGGATGGTGCCCACCATGGCATTGGGCGCCGCCGCCGTGGGTGCAGACGGTCTGATGATTGAAGTACACAACGACCCTCCCCGGGCAAAATGTGACGGCGCACAGTCTTTGACCCCCGACCAGTTCGACCAAGTTACCGCAACCGTGGGCAAGGTGCTCAACGCATTGAAAGGCGAATGATATGGAATCTGATTTTCGGAAACTGACTGTAGGCATTGCGGGCCTGGGTTTGATGGGCGGCAGCTTTGCAAAAGCATACAGCGCCGCCGGCCACGAAGTGTTGGCATGGAACCGCAGCAAGGATACATTGGAAATGGCCATGATGAACGGAGTTGTCTCCGGAGAGCTGAACAAGGAAACCATCGGCCGGTGCGATTTGGTCATCATTGCTCTGTACCCTCAAACCACCATTGACTATTTGAAAGAAATGGCCCCTTATATCAGCAAAAACACCGTAGTCATCGACACCTGCGGTGTGAAACGGGTGGTGTGTGAGGCTTGTTTCCCCATTGCAAAGGAATACGGATTCCGCTTTGTGGGCGGGCACCCCATGGCGGGCACCCAATTCTCCGGCTACAAATACAGCCGCGCCTCCATGTACAAGGACGCCGCCATGATTCTGGTGCCGGACGCATTCGACAGCATTGAATTCTTCGATGAAGTGAAATCTCTGCTGGCGCCCTGCAAATTCGGCCGCACAACCATCACCACGGCGGAAAATCATGACCGTATGATTGCCTTTTCCTCTCAGATGGCCCACGTGGTGTCCAATGCGTTCATCAAAAGCCCCGCCGCCCGGGAGCATAAAGGCTACTCCGCCGGCAGCTACCGGGATATGACCCGCGTGGCATGGCTGAATGAGACCATGTGGACGGAGCTGTTTCTGGACAATCAGGACTTTCTCCTGCAGGAAATTGACGTACTCCTGCAAAACTTAACCCAATACCGGGAGGCATTGGCCGCTCAGGACGCTCCCCGGCTGCAAGCCCTGCTGAAAGAGGGCAGACTCATTAAGGAAGAAGTGGACAATATTGACTATCGTTCCCGTTAATGCCTCCCGGCATTATGAAATTCATATTGATACCGGTCTGCTGGACCGGGTGGGCGCGGAGCTGCAAGCCGTCTGCCCCTGCCAGTCCGTATTGTTGGTATGCGGTGATATTGTAAACGGTCTGTATGCCGACCGGGTGCAAAAAAGTCTGGAAGACGCGGGCTGCCGGGTGGTCCGATTCGTGTACCACCACGGCGAGGCCTCCAAAACCCCGGAAACCTATCTCCGTCTGCTGAATACGTTGGCGGAAAACGGCATGACCCGCTCCGACGCCGTGGTGGCTTTGGGCGGCGGCGTCACCGGTGATTTGTCCGGCTTTGCAGCCGCCACCTATCAGCGGGGAGTTCCCTATTTGCAGGTTCCCACCACCTTGCTGGCTGCCGTGGATTCTTCCGTGGGCGGAAAAACCGCCATTGATTTGCCCGCGGGCAAAAATCTGGCCGGTGCTTTTTATCAGCCGGTGAAAGTACTCTGCGACCCCGCCGCACTGGATACACTGCCGGAAGACGTATTTACCGACGGCTGCGCCGAGGTCATTAAATACGGCATCATCTGGTCTCCGGCGCTGTTTCAGCAGCTGAAACAGCCCATCCGCCCCCAAGTGGAAGATGTGATTGCCCAATGCGTTTCCATCAAGCGGGATATTGTCCAAGCCGACGAATTCGACACCGGAATCCGGGGGATTCTGAATTTCGGCCACACCATCGGCCATGCCATTGAAAAATGCTCTCATTACGGCATTTCTCACGGCTCTGCGGTGGCTGCGGGCATGGTGCTCATGACCCGGGCAGCCTATTTGAACGGCGTGTGCGATCAAACCTGTCTGGAGCAGGTGGTGGGGCTGATTCGGCAGTACGGATTACCCTTGACCACCGATTTTGCCCCCGATGACATTTTGGAGGCCATGCGCAGCGACAAAAAACGCTCCGGCAGTTCCATTTCTCTGATTCTCCCGGAGGCAATCGGCAAATGCCGTATCGAAAAAATGTCGGTGGAGGCAATGAAAGCCTTTGTCCGACCTGCACTGGAGGACCAGACATGGATGTAACCCTTTCCCCCGCTCCCCTCACCGGGACCATACGGGCCATTGCCAGTAAATCCTGTGCCCACCGGCTTTTGATTTGCGCGGCATTGGCAGACCGCCCCTCCCGGATTCTGTGCGCGGAGACAAACCGGGACATTGCGGCAACCGTCCGATGCCTGAACGGTCTGGGTGCCGGGATCACCCCCATCGACGGCGGTTATCAGGTTCGCCCCCTCAATCCCGCCGCCCCGAAAATGGGGCAGGTTCTGGATTGCGGCGAATCCGGCTCCACCCTGCGGTTTCTCCTCCCCATCGTCTGTGCATTGGGCAGCGAAAGCGCAATGATGGCTCACGGCCGGCTGCCTCAGCGTCCCCTCTCCCCTTTGTATGAGGAATTGACGGACAAAGGCGCCGTCCTTGCCCCCCAAGGCAGCAATCCCCTGCAATGCGGCGGACAGCTCCGCCCCGGAACCTTTACCTTGGCCGGACACGTTTCTTCTCAATACATTTCCGGTCTGCTGTTTGCCCTGCCCCTTTTAAGCGGTGACAGCGTGCTGCACATCACCGGGCATTTGGAATCCCGGCCCTATGTAGACATGACGTTAGACGCCCTTCGACGCTCCGGCATCACGGTGACGGAATCCGGCGAAGACTTTTTCATTCCCGGAAACCAGACCTACCGCCCGCCGGAATGCTCCGACGTGGAGGGGGATTGGTCCAATGCCGCATTCTGGCTGTGCGCCGGAGCATTGGCCGGGCCGATTACCGTCACGAATCTGAACCTTTCTTCTCCTCAGGGCGACCGGGCGGTTCTGGATTTGCTCCGGCGGTTCGGCGCCGCCGTTGAAACCGGCCCCGATTGGGCCACCGTCTCCCGGGGAATGCTCCGGGGCATGGAAATCGATTCCGCCGACACCCCGGATTTGGTTCCGGTGCTATCCATTGTGGCTGCATTGGCCCAGGGCACAACGGTGTTCCGGAATGCCGGACGTCTGCGCATTAAGGAATGCGACCGGCTCACCGCCATGCGGGAAGTCATTACCGCTTTGGGCGGCAGTGCCGAGGAAACGGAAACGGAGCTGATTGTTCACGGCGTACCCGCATTGTCCGGCGGCGCGGTGGATTCCCGAAACGACCACCGCATTGCCATGTCGGCCGCCGTGGCAGCCATTGCAAGCCGGGCGCCCGTTACCGTGACCGATGCCGGTGCGGTCAGTAAGTCTTATCCCCGCTTTTTTGAAGATTACCGCCGTTTGGGCGGCATTGTCAGGGAGGTCACCCCATGAATTATACGATTTTCGGCGAAAGCCACGGCCCCGCCATCGGCGTGGTGCTCACCGGGGTTCCCTCCGGTTTGTCCTTGGATTTGGACGCCGTGGCCGCGGAAATGGCCCGCCGGGCACCGGGGCAAGACGCAACCTCCACCGCCCGGAAAGAGGCCGACCAAGTGGAGATTCTCTCCGGTCTGTTTGAGGGCAAAACCACCGGCACCCCGCTGTGCGGCATCATTCGGAATACCGACACCCACAGCCGGGATTACAGCAAGCTAAAAGACTTGCCCCGCCCCGGTCACGGGGATTATGCCGGGTCCGTTCGATATGCAGGCTGCAACGATTATCGGGGCGGCGGCCACTTTTCCGGCCGGCTCACGGCACCTTTGGTGTTTGCCGGTGCCGTGGCAAAGCAGATTTTGTCCCAACGGGGCATTGCCGTCACCTCCCGGATTTCCGTTTTGGGCGGATTGAAGGACCCCACCCCGGAGCAGTGCGACACCCTCATTCTCGCAGCAAAGGGTGAGGGTGACAGCGTTGGCGGCTCCATTGCCTGCGCCGTTACCGGTGTTCCCGTGGGATTCGGCGCACCCGATTTGGGGGATAACGTGGAAGGCATTTTTGCCAAGCATCTGTTTGCGGTTCCCGCCGTGAAGGGTCTGGCATTCGGCGAGGGATTCAATTTTGCAAATCTCCGGGGCAGCCAAGCCAATGATGCCTTTTACATGGACGGAGACACCGTCCGCACCCGGACCAATCATGCCGGGGGCATCAACGGCGGCATCACCAACGGTATGCCTATCACCTTTGAAGTGGCCATTCGCCCCACCCCCTCCATTGCCCGGGCACAGCAGACCGTCAGCCTGAGCCGGGGAACCGATGAGGTTCTGGAAATTCAAGGACGGCACGACCCCTGCATTGTCAAGCGGGCGCTGCCGGTGATTGAGGCTGCTGCCGCGCTGGCAACCTGCGAAGTACTGCACATTGAACGATAAATCGAGAGAACACCAACGGAGGAACATTATGGATATCAACGAACTGAGAACGGAAATCGACGGAGTGGACAAGCAAATCATTGCGCTGTTCAAGCAGCGCATGGCCATCTCCGAAAACATAGCATCGTATAAGCAATCTGTGGGCAAAGCCGTCTATGACCCGGAGCGGGAGCGGAAAAAACTGGTGGAGGTTTCCTCCATGGTTCCCGAGGATATGAAAACCAGCGCAGTGATGCTGTTTTCCACGCTGTTTGAGCTGAGCAGCACCCATCAGATGCAGGTGATGAACAAAACCACCGCATTGGCAGAGCAAATCACCCGCGCCATTGAAAACACGCCGAAACAGTTCCCCCGATTCCCCGTTGTTGCTTGTCAGGGTGTGGAGGGCGCTTATTCCCAGATTGCCTGCGAAAAGCTGTTCCAGACCCCGAATATTATGTATTTCAACAACTTTGAGGGTGTATTCTCCGCCATTGAAAACGGCATGTGCGAGTACGGTGTGCTGCCCATTGAAAACAGCACCGCCGGTTCCGTCAACCGCATTTATGACCTGATGGCAAAGCACAATTGCTATGTGGTGCGCTCCGCCCGACTGAAGGTGGACCACAGCCTGCTGGCCAAAAAGGGCGTCAAAAAAGAGCAGATTAAAGAAATCTACTCCCATGAGCAGGCTCTGAATCAATGCGAGGCCTTTCTGAAATCCCTCCCCGGCGTGACCGTAACCGTGGTGGAAAACACCGCCGTAGCCGCAAAAATGGTGGCCGAGTCCGACCGGAACGATGTGGCTGCCCTCTCCTCCCACAGCTGCGCCAGTCTGTACGGTTTGGAGTGTTTGGCTGCCAGTGTGCAGGACCAGGGCAACAACTACACCCGGTTCATCTGCATTTCCAAAAATCTGGAAATTTACCCCGGTGCCGACCGCACCAGTATCATGTGCGTAGTGCCTCACCGCCCCGGCTCTCTGTATAAGGTTCTCAGCCGATTCTTCGCACTGGGCATCAACCTGCAAAAGCTGGAAAGCCGTCCCATTCCCGACCGGGATTTCGAATATATGATGTATTTCGATTTCGATACCCCTCTGTATTCCAAAGAATTTGTTCAGGTCATCAGCGAGCTGGAGACCATGTGCGAGGACTTCCGGTACTTCGGAAGCTACTCTGAAATCGTGTAAGGAGGACCATGCCATGCGCCGTTACGGACTTCTGGGAGAACATCTGGGTCACAGTTTCTCCCCCCAGATTCATAAAATGATTGGCGGCTACGATTACGATTTGTTCGAGCGCAGCCCGGAAGAGCTGGAGGAGTTTCTCCGTTCCGGTCCTTTTGACGCCATCAACGTCACCATTCCTTATAAAAAAGCCGTCATTCCCTACTGCGCCGAGCTTTCTCCCCAAGCCCGGGACATCGGCAGCGTCAATACCATTGTCCGCCGCCCGGATGGAAGTCTGTACGGCGACAATACCGATTACTACGGCTTTCTGTACACCATTCGGCACAGCGGTGTGGATGTAACCGGCAAAACCTGCCTGCTGTTCGGCGACGGCGGCGTTGCCCCCACCATTCGCACGGTGCTCCGGGATTTGCATGCCGGAAAGGTTATCACCGTCTCCCGGAAAGGCGAGGTCAACTTCTCCATGCTGGACGCATACTATGACGCGCAAATCCTCATCAATGCCACTCCCGTGGGCATGTACCCCAACAACGGCACTGCCGTCACCTCTCTGGAGCCCTTCACCCGGTTGGAGGCCGCCTTTGATTTGGTCTACAACCCCCACAAAACGGAGTTTCTCCGTCAGGCCGAGGGAAAAGGCGCCGTGGCCGTAAACGGTCTGCGGATGCTGGTAGCCCAAGCCAAACGGGGCTCCGAGATTTTCCAAGGTGTGGAGCTGGACGACAGCATCATTGAGCCCATTCGGGAAAAAATGGCAAAGAACAGCATGAACATTGCCTTGATTGGCATGGCAGGCTGCGGCAAAAGCACCACCGGCGCCGCTTTGGCTGCGGCACTGGGCCGGAAATTCATTGACTGCGACAATTTGATTCCCGAATATGCCGGAAAATCCATTCAGGATATTTTTGCGCAGGACGGAGAAGATGCCTTCCGGAAGGTGGAAACCGCCGTACTCCGGGATGTGTCCAAACAGAGCAGTCTGGTCATCGCCACCGGCGGCGGTGTGGTCACCCGTCCGGAAAATCTCCCCCTGCTGCGGCAAAACAGCGTCACCCTGCTGCTCCACCGCCCGGTGGAAGACCTGCCCACCGACGGCCGGCCCATGTCTCAGAAACACGGCGCCGCCGCGCTGTACGAAAAACGGAAACCGCTGTACGAAGCATGGGGCGAATACCGCTTTGCGTGCAACGGCGTGGAAAGCACCGTTGCCGCCATTCGGGAGGCGTTGGGCGTATGAAAATTCTGGTCATCAACGGTCCCAATATCAACATGGTGGGCATTCGGGAGCCGGCCATTTACGGCTCCGAAAACTATGAAACCCTCTGTGCCCGCATTGATGCCGCCGGAAAAACCTACGGTGTTGACATTGAGCGGTATCAATCCAATTACGAGGGCGATATTGTCACGAAAATTCAGCAAGCCTACGGGGTATTTGACGGCATTGTCATCAACCCCGCCGCCTACACCCACACGTCCGTGGCCATTTTGGACGCGCTGAAAGCCGTCTCCATTCCCGCCGTGGAGGTCCATATCTCCGACATCAATCAGCGGGAGCCTTTCCGGCAGATTTCTTACCCGGGCATGTACTGCGAAAAGACCATCAAAGGCCATGGCTTTGCCGGATACGAAGAAGCCATTGCCTATCTGGCAGAAACCTACAAAAAATAATTTTCTCCTCC
>CAJMMY010000049.1 GCA_905214605.1 uncultured bacterium
ACTGCTGCCTCCCGTAGGAGTCTGGGCCGTATCTCAGTCCCAATGTGGCCGTTCATCCTCTCAGACCGGCTACTGATCGCGGTCTTGGTGAGCCGTTACCTCACCAACTAACTAATCAGACATGAGCCCATCCTTCAGCAATAAATCTTTGATTTTCAAGAGATGCCTCTCGAAAATGTTATGCGGTATTAGCAGTCGTTTCCGGCTGTTATCCCCCACTGAAGGGCAGGTTGCTCATGCATTACTCACCCGTTCGCCACTAAGTCTACTCTTCAATTGACCGAAATCTCTTTCCGAGCAGCTTCGTTCGACTTGCATGTGTTAGGCATGCCGCCAGCGTTCATCCTGAGCCAGGATCAAACTCTCAATAAATAGTATCTTAATCGTCCGAAGACGAATAAAATCGATTTACCGAAACTTTAATCTGTTTCAAAACAAATCTCAAAATGGAATCTTATATTATAGTCGGCGTTCCAACCGACTCTTAAGAACCCTTTTTTTCTGGTGCTTAAAGCTATTAAGCTTTTCTTACATTGTTTAATTTTCAAGGTACACCGTTCACTTCAGAACCTTTCGGCTCATCAGTGGGTATTCATCATACCATATTCGATTCCGTTTGTCAAGAACTTTTTTCATTTCTTTTTGAGAAGTGATTCGTTCTCTCAAAACAGCTTATCGATTGTATCACATCAGATTCTCAATGTCAAGAACTTTTTTCGGAAGATTTTTCAAAGCACTACTTTGTTCTTCTCAAGCTCTTTCATTTGTCCTCTTTCGTGACCCGCCGTCTCGCGACAGCTCAGTTATATTACCATTGTTTGCACAGAATGTCAACTGTTTTTTACATTTTTCTGCAAAAAATCAATTCTCCGATTTTTGATGCATTCTCTCCCGAAAAAACGAAACCTCCGGTTTCCGTACAGATACACGAAAGCACAGAGGTTTCTCTTATATTAGGTTATGTAATGCGCTTACCGCACCGTATTCTCCAACACACCGATTCCGTCGATTTCGCAGCGGCAAACGTCTCCTGCCTTCATGCATTTGGGAGGATCGAATGCCATACCGACACCGGAGGGCGTACCCATTGCAATGATGGTGCCTGCGCGCAGCATCATTCCCTGGGTCAGCTCGCAGATAACCGCATCTACGTTGGTAATCATCATATTGGTATTGCTGTTCTGGCGCAGCTCTCCGTTGATATAAGAGCGAATTCCCAGCTCCGGCAGCCATGCAATTTCATCTTTGGTCACAAGCCAAGGTCCAATCGGCGTGAATCCGTCCAGACTCTTGCCGAAGTACCACTGCTGATGAATGGTCTGCAGATTCCGCGCGCTGACATCGTTGAGAATTGTGTAGCCCAACACATAGTCCTCTGCTTTTTCGATGGGAACGTCTTTTGCGTCCTTACCGATAATCACAGCCAGTTCCACCTCATAGTCCAGACGCTCCACAATATCAAAGTGACCTTCGATGAATCCGTCAGGGTCCACTGCACGATTCACACGCTTGCCAAAATAAATGGTATCGGTTTTGCTTGCATCGTAAACCACCGTAGATTTTGCGGTTTCGTCCCGGTGCTCCTGATAGTTGGTGCCCAGGCACATCACGTCCTGTTCCGGGCAGGGAATGGGTGCCAACAGCTTGCAGTCAGTCAGGCGCTCCCCCGCTGCTGCATCCACACGCGCCAGCAGGTCCGCGGGAATTTCCCCGCCGATTTCCCGAATAAAGCCAACCATATCCTTGGACTGATAGCCCAATGCAGCAATGGAAACCACTTTTTCCGGGTCCGTGCCAATCACGCCGACCTTTTCCTGTCCCTCATGTGCATAAGTTAACAGTTTCATTTCTTACCTCCGCTTGTTTCCCAATATTTGTAAATCCCCGATAATGGGTAATTTCTCCATTTTTCCGCTCAGTGCGCTGTGCATACCTTTAATAATACCGTAAATGCCGAAAAACTGTCCAAAGACGGACGCTATCCAGCCCACGACCGGTACCACAGCCGCAACATTGCATGCAATATAGAAAATCAGCAATGCCAACGATTGATTGGCATGGAACCGCACATAAGGCGAATTGGGTTTTGTCAGCAGGGGCAGCAGCACCAACGGACCTAAATACCCCAGCGCCGCAATCAAATTATTCTCGCCGTTTTCATTCTCCACCGAGGAGTCGAAATCCTCATAGGCATGCTCATCTGCGGACGATTCGGTTCCGTAGTGATAGGTTGTCCGTTGATACGTGGTAGTGGTCGCGCCCTCCCGTTTCGTTCCGGACTCCTCTGTTTTGCGGTACGAATATTTTTTCTCGGCAGTTTCCCGATTGGTTGCCTTGCCGTAAGAATAAGATTGCGTTCCCTGACGGCTCTGCTGTGCCTGCTGCTGTGCAGTTTCTGCAGCGCCGATTTTCGGTTTTCCGCAAGCCGGGCAAACCAACGCGGAATCCGGAATATAGGAACCGCATTTGGAGCAATAACTCATCGCAGCACCTTCTCTCATTATATAAGGGAAGTATAGCATTTTTTCCGCTGCTTTGCAACAAATTCCCGCTCCATTCCGCATGCAGTTTTAAGCGCAGAATCGGTGCTTTCCGATGGTCAAAATCAGTGGTCGGGACCAAATCCATTGACTGGTTGCCGTTACCGGGTTGAAATAATAAATCGCACCCCCGGTGGGGTCCGCGCCCGCCAATGCCTCCCGCGCCGCGCGATAGGCGCTGTCTGCCACCGGTTCATCGAATTGCCCGTCCTGCAGGCAGCTAAAAGCCCCCGCCTGATAAATCACGCCGGAAATGGAGTTGGGAAAAGACGGGTGCTCCACCCGGTTTAAAACCACCGCCCCCACAGCCACCTGCCCCAAATACGGCTCTCCCCGCGCCTCTGCGGAAATCAGCCGCGCCAACAGCTGCTCATCTCCGGTCGCCGCACCGGTCTGTCCGGAAATTCCCAAAGCCGCCAGCGTTGCCGGCCCGACTTTTCCGTCAGCCGTCAATCCGTTTTTCTGTTGGAATTTTTTCACCGCTTTTTCCGTTCCGCTGCCGAATACACCGTCCACCGTTCCGTCATAATAGCCCCAGTTCTTCAGTTTTGTCTGAATTTCCGTAACCTTTTGTCCGCTGGAACCCTTCTGATAACCGGCTGCGCCCACAGACTGCGCCGCGCAAATCAGCAGAATATTGACCGCAAACAGAATTGCCGCTGCAAGGCAAAGTTTCTTTTTCGAATCCAAATACATAAAAAGACTCCCTCTCACCATCGTTATCGATAGTATTCGAGGGAGTCTGTTCCGTTATGACAGGAAAACTCTGTCAAATCCGGAATTATTTCTCTTCCAGACCGGTTTTCTTGGTTGCGATTTCTTCCTGAATCTGTGCAATGAAAGCGTCCAGTTCCATAGCGCCCATATCGCCGCCGTTGCGGGTACGGACGGAAACGGTGCCTGCCTCAGCTTCCTTGTCGCCCACAACCAGCATGTAAGGAATCTTCTGCATCTGAGCCTCGCGAATCTTGTAGCCGATTTTCTCGTTCCGCAAATCGGTTTCCACGCGCATACCCAGAGCATTCAGCTGATCGGCAACGGACTGTGCGTACTCGTTGGTACGGTCGGTGATGGGCATCACCTTTACCTGCACAGGAGCCAGCCACACGGGGAATGCACCGGCAAAGTGCTCGGTAATCACGCCGATAAAGCGCTCAATGGAGCCCAACACCACGCGGTGAATCATCACCGGGCGATGTTTCTGACCGTCCTCGCCGGTGTACTCCAGCTCGAAACGCTCAGGCAGCTGGCTGTCCAGCTGAATGGTACCGCACTGCCAAGTACGACCCAGAGAGTCTGCCAGATGGAAGTCCAGTTTCGGACCGTAGAATGCGCCGTCGCCTTCGTTGATCACAAAATCCTTGCCCATCTCGGTGATGGCACTCTTCAGAATTTCCTGGTTCTCTTCCCACTCTTCCACGGTGCCGATGTGGTCCTCGGGCATGGTAGACAGTTCAATATCGTAGGACAGACCGAACACGGAGTAAACCTCGTCAAACAGCTTGACCACGTTCTTGATTTCGTCCTTCATCTGCTCGCGGGTCATGAAGATATGTGCGTCGTCCTGGGTAAAGCAGCGAACACGGAACAGACCGTGCAGTGCGCCGGACAGCTCATGACGATGCACCAGACCCAGCTCGCCCACACGCATGGGCAGGTCGCGGTAGCTGTGGGGCTCGCTTGCGTAAACCAGCATGCCGCCGGGGCAGTTCATGGGTTTGATTGCGTAATCCTCGCCGTCAATGACGGTGGTGTACATATTCTGCTTGTAGTGACCCCAGTGACCGGAGCGCTCCCACAGCTGACGATTCAGAATCATCGGGGTGGAGATCTCCACGTAGCCGTATTTCTTATGCACTTCGCGCCAGTAGTCAATCAGAGTGTTTTTCAGCACCATGCCCTTCGGCAGGAAGAACGGGAAACCGGGGCCCTCATCGGTGAGCATAAACAAGCCCAGCTCCTTGCCCAGCTTTCTGTGGTCCCGTTTCTTAGCCTCTTCCAGCATGTTCAGATATGCCTCCAGCTCCGTCTTGCTGGGGAAGCAGGTGCCGTAAATACGCTGCAGCATCTTGCGGTTGGAATCTCCCCGCCAGTAAGCGCCGGTCACGTTCATCAGCTTAATGCCGTTGCCCTTCACTCTGCCGGTGGAGTCCAGATGCGGACCTGCGCACAGGTCGGTGAACTCGCCCTGCTTGTAGAAGGAGATGGTCGCGTCTTCGGGCAGGTCGTTGATCAGTTCCACTTTGTAGGGCTCTTCCTTTTCTTCCATCAGCTTCAGAGCCTCTGCACGGGGCAGCTCAAAACGCTCAATTTTCAGCTTTTCCTTGCAGATTTTCCGCATTTCTGCCTCCAGCTGCTCCAGAGTTTCCGGAGTGAAGGTGGTTTCGCAGTCAATATCATAGTAGAATCCGTCATCAATTGCCGGACCGATGGCCAGCTTTGCGTCGGGGTAAAGACGTTTGATTGCCTGAGCCAGAATATGGCTGGTGGAGTGACGATACATATCGCGGTACTCTTTGTTTTCGAATGTGTATTCCATCATTTGTACACTCTCTTTCATCGAATTGTTTGCAGTCTCCGGGATAATCAAAAAGCACCCCTGGTATACCAGGGGTGCTTAACGACACGGTTCCACCCTGAGTTTTCACTCAGTGGCAAGGTATCGGTTGCCGGCCGGGCGCGCCTACTGACATTTGCGTTCGGGCGTCTGCTCAGGAGGGGTAGCATGTGCATTTCTGTCTGCCCGGCTTTCACCCTTTCCCGAGCTCTCTGTGCGGCTGGAAATGCCCGCCTTCTCCGTCATCGCTTGGTTCCTTTTGACTTAATGGGTGTATCATACCACCCGATTTTTCACTTGTCAAGGGCTTTTCACCGTCGAAAAATGAAATTCCCGAAAACTCTTCCGATTCTGTAGGTTGTTTAGTCTCCGTGGGCAATCTTCCGTGCCACGTAGATACCGCTTGCAGACGCATGGGACAGAGAATGGGTAATGCCGCTACCATCGCCGATGATATACAGTCCCTCATACCGGGTCTGGAGATTCTCGTCTACTTCCACTTCCATATTGTAGAATTTTACTTCTACACCATAAAGTAATGTATGTTCATTCGCAATACCTGGTGCAATTTTGTCCAGCGCATAAATCATTTCAATAATGCCGTCCAGAATTCGTTTCGGCAGCACCAGACTCAAATCGCCGGGGGTTGCGTTCAGGGTCGGTGTGGTGAAGGATTCTTCAATCCGTTTGGGCGTGCTGCGCCGTCCGCGAATCAAATCGCCGAACCGCTGCATAATCACACCGCCGCCCAGCATATTGCTCAACCGGGCAATGCTCTCGCCGTAGCCGTTGGAATCCTTAAACGGCTCGGAAAAATGCTTTGCCACCAGCAGTGCAAAGTTGGTGTTTCCGGTCTGCATTGCCGGGTCCTCATAGCTGTGTCCGTTCACCGTAACAATGCCGTTGGTGTTTTCATTTACCACAGCTCCCTTGGGGTTCATGCAGAATGTCCGCACCCGGTCGCCATACTGGGAGGTCCGGTAAACGATTTTGCTTTCATACAGCTCATCGGTCAGATGAGAGAACACCTCAGCCGGCAGCTCCACACGCACGCCGATGTCCACACGGTTGGACTGGGTTCCGATGTCCATACTCTTGCAAACATGTTCCATCCACTTGCTGCCGCTCCGACCTACGGAAATCACACATTGCTCACAGGTATAGTATTTCTCCCCGCAGGTAATTTGATACCCGCCTGCAATGGCAGCCACCTCGTCCACCGGCGTGTCGAAGAAAAATTCCACTTTGGTGCGCAGCTCCTCATACAAATTCTGCAGCACCACATAGTTGATGTCCGTGCCCAAATGACGCACAGAGGCATCCAACAGATGCAGGTCATTCTGTATGCACAGCTTGCGGAATTTCGTTCCCGCAGTGGAGTACAGCTTGGTTCCCTCTCCGCCGAACTTCATATTGATTTCGTCTACATAATTCATCAGCTCCAGCGCTTTTTTCTTGCCGATATACTCATGGAGCGTTCCGCCGAAATCGTTGGTAATGTTATATTTTCCGTCGGAAAAAGCGCCGGCGCCGCCGAAACCGCTCATAATGGAGCAGCTTTTGCAGCCGATACAGCTCTTGATTTTCTCGCCGTCGATGGGGCAATGCCGCTTTTCCAAGGCATGACCGGCCTCAAAAACCGCCACCTTCAGTGTAGAATTCAGCTTTGTCAGCTCATAGGCGGAGAAAATACCGCCGGGACCTGCGCCGATAATAATCACATCATATTGCATTGTACACGTCTCCCATTTCATAAAAAATCTTCATTGCGGAGGCTTGTATTCCCCACACAGTTTTGACAGCGGTGTGTTATTTGCTCAATCCCAACTGCCCAAACTTATTTATTTTACCACATTCTTCACAAATTGAAAAGCCTTTTTCCGATTCTTATACATATTATGGGCACGTTTTAAGCTTATACTTCCCTCCACAACAACGCTTTAAAAGGCATTCCGTATTCCATAGCGGCAAGCTCATTTTCCGGATCCGCAAAGTACTTAAGGGCCATTATAGCAGCCTTTGATATGGCGTTTATTACTATGCCCGCCAGGACATAGGTTGACGTTGACCGGGATCGGGTAGCCTTGACCAGCAGCATAACGCACACCACGGCGATAAGCCCTCCCCAGAAGGCGCCTGCCGCTATGGCAATCATGCCGGAGGTGGATACGGATACTACGGCTACAGCCGCGCCGAGGTTGGCGCCCCCCGCTATGCCTATGATGTCAGGTGATGCAAGAGGGTTCTTGAATATTATCTGATA
>CAJMMY010000050.1 GCA_905214605.1 uncultured bacterium
CACCTGACTCTTAATCAGGGTGTCCAGGGTTCGAGTCCCTGATGGTGTACCACCCCGGTGGAACACTTCCGGGGTACAATTTAGTTGGTGTTTTTAACGATGAGGGTCCACCCGTTCCCATTCCGAACACGGAAGTTAAGCTCATCAGTGCCGAAAATACTTGTCTGGCGACGGACTGGGAAGATAGGTCAATGCCAACACAATCCAAAGAGACAGTCCATTCGGACTGTCTCTTTTTTGCGTTTTTATCCGATTTTTGCCATTCCCCGCGGAAAAGCACCGGGCAAAACGGCATTTCTCGTAAAACAGCAGATTTATTTACATCTTTCCCCTTGATTCCAGTGGATTTTTTCGATAGGATATCACCATCGAAAAGGCGGTGGGGATATGAAAAAATTTCGTTCCATTACGGATTATATGACTTGGCGGGGCGATTTAACTTTACAGCAGGACCCGTTTAATGAAGTGGACAGTGTGATACTGGGCATGGCCAGTTTTATCGATTTTGCCGGCATTGTTCCGCCTCCCGGCGTTCCGGGAACCGTTCGATTTGACGCGGCTATGGCCCGGTATATGGCCGAATTGGACGGAGAACGGGCGCATTTCGGCGTCATTATTCCGGACCAAACGTTGGATTTGGCCAAGCAGGCATCGGAGTGCCCCCGCTATGCAGACGCGGAACTGTTTGCCTACGAAAATGTGGTGGACGAGTCGAAGGAAATGCAGTTCGCGGCGGTGACGTTCCGTTTGTCCGACGGGAGCATGTTTGTCAGCTTTCGGGGAACGGACGATACCATTGTGGGCTGGAAAGAAGATTTCAATATGTATTTTCAGGATTCCGTGCCCGCGCAGGAACGGGCGGCGGCTTACCTGAATTGTGTTGCCGGGCAATATCCGGACAAAATCCGTACCGGCGGACACTCCAAAGGGGGCAATTTGGCCATTTGGTCGGTGGTCCATGCTGCGCCGGAGGTGCAAGCCCGTCTGATTCAGGCATACAGCAATGACGGACCCGGGTTCAATCACGTCATGCTCCGCAGCCCGGCCTATCTGGCAGTGCGGGACCGCTGCATGACCTATGTGCCCCAATCTTCTTTGGTGGGCATGCTGATGGAGCCGGCAGACAACGTGAAAATCATTTACTCTACCCAAACCGGATTGCTGCAGCACGACCCTTTTTCTTGGGATGTGGAGCGAAACCACTACAATTATCTGCCGGAGCGCTCTGCGTTTGGGGAGCACAACGACGCGGCGCTGCGGTTGTGGGTGGATTCCATGACGGAAGAGGAGCAGCGGGCGCTGATTGGGGATTTGTTCGAGGTTTTGGAAAGCAGCGGTGCGAAAACCTTGACCGAAATGGACAATAACAAGCGGAAAGCATTTTCTGCCATGCGGAAAACCGTTCAGGGATACGACCGGGAGCGTCGGAAACGAATCAACCGTCTGGTCGGGCGGCTGATTTCTGCCCAGATTACCGTGGCGCTGCCGGAAAATATCACCGCAGGAGCTGCGGAATTCAAATCGAAGCTGTAATTTGTGTGAAAACGAGACCGCCTATGGCTGATGCCGTAGGCGGTCTTAACTGTTTCTGTGTTCGGTTGCGGGTTTTATGTTATTTCTTCCGGCGATGATGCGCCTTGCGAAACAGTGTGCCGGCGAGCATACCGACGGCGGAAATCATTGCTCCGGCGGCGACCATACCCCACTCCGGCGGGTTCAGCTTGCCGAAGGCAAGATTGTTTGCCATACTGAATGTGCCGTACTCCGCAAGCATATACATTGCGCCGAAGAAGAGGGAAAATGCCCATTTTCCGGTTCCCCAGAAGTCATTTTTACCAATCACGGCGGAAACCGTGAAGGTTGTGATGGGAAGGATGATCCAAAGGAACATGAGGCTATACCCCATCGCGTCACTGCCGCCGGTAAAACACCAGAATACAATCATGGAAACAGCCCAAATCAACAGATAGGACAAGAGCGTCATCAGTTTGTTCTTTTTGGCAGTGCTTTTCACAACATTCGTGCTTTCTTCCAGATACGCGTAATAGTGGTTCATGGGCTCCTCTCCCTTCAATAAATAGTCCAGAGAGACGTTGTAACACTCGCTCATTTTTATGACGCTGATGATATCCGGATAGGATTTTGCATTTTCCCAGTTTGAAATGGTCTGGCGGCTGACACCCAACATTTCCGCAACTTGTTCCTGGGTGAGCTTTTTCTCCAATCGGGCAGCTTGTATTTTACTTCCAATATCATGCTCCATGTTACGGCACCTCCCTTGTGCTTTTATGATAGGGGAAATCTCCCATATTGTCTATCAAATGGCGTTGACGTTGCCGAAAATCGATGTCAAAATCCTTTGACATCCCTTGAAAATCGGAGTTGCATCGGGTGGTTGGGAACCTGATATCATGATAGCATAAATTTACGAACGGGCATAGAGGAAAATTTCCTCTTGAAAACAACGGCAATTCATATTATACTGTGAGAGAACATTGGGGAGCTTGTGAATGCACAGGCTGAGAGTAGACCGCTAAGTCTTGACCCACAACCTGATTTGGATAATGCCAACGTAGGGACACATGGATTTGCTGAAGAAATCGGCTGTGCTTCTTATGAGGGCACAGCCGTATTTTTTGGCATTTTATCCGGCAGGTCGCGATGAACCGGGGGCACCACTTTTCATCGCGTAAAAAGTCACAACACCGGATAATGGTTCATTCTCTGTTGTTTTGATCAGTATCCTTTTGGGATACAGGCGCTGCAACTCTTGACGAAGGGAGGAGTGCGCTTTGATCAAAATCAATGGGGAATTTTTTGATTTCTCTGAGATTCCGCTGTGTCAATTTCTGGAAGAGCACAATTACCGTGCCGGCAGAATCGCAGTGGAGCGGAATGAAGAAATCGTTTCCAAAAGCACGTATGAGCAATGCATTTTGCGGGACGGCGATGTTGTGGAAATCGTGAGCTTTGTGGGGGGCGGCTGAGCGCTCACCGAAAGACTGGACTGCACGGAACTTGTGCATAAAAAATGAAAGGTGCCGATTATGATGAAAAAAGATACATTTACTCTGGGCGGAAAAGAGTTTTCCTCCCGTTTTATTCTGGGCTCCGGCAAATACTCTCTAGAGCTGATTCAGGCTGCTGTGGAGAATGCAGGCGCTGAAATTATCACCTTGGCGGTCCGCCGCACCAACACCAAGGATACGGAAAATATTCTGGATTACATTCCCGACCATGTGACGCTGCTGCCCAATACCTCCGGCGCGCGGGACGCAAACGAGGCTGTGCGGATTGCCCGGATGTCCCGGGAGCTGGGCTGCGGTGATTTCGTGAAGGTGGAAATTATGCAGGACAGCAAATATCTGTTGCCGGAAAACTACGAAACCATTAAAGCAACCCGGATTCTGGCCGACGAGGGCTTTGTGGTTCTGCCCTATATGTACCCGGACCTGAACGTTGCCCGGGAGCTGCAAAAGGCAGGCGCTGCCGCTGTGATGCCGCTGGCCTCTCCCATCGGCTCCAACAAGGGTCTGGCGACCAAAGAATTCATTCAGATTTTGATTGACGAAATCGATTTGCCCATCATTGTGGACGCCGGCATCGGCCGCCCCTCTCAGGCATGCGAGGCCATGGAAATGGGCGCAGCTGCCATTATGGCCAATACGGCCATTGCTACGGCAAGAGACATTCCTGCCATGGCGGGTGCGTTCCGGCAGGCCATTGAGGCCGGCCGCGGGGCATATCTCTCCGGTCTGGGCCGGGTTCTGGAGCGGGGCGCGTCCGCCTCTGACCCGCTGACGGGATTTTTGCGGGATTAAGGAGGCGCGGCATGGCTGAAAATCAGTTTTTCGTAGACTCCTCCCGTTTGGGCGAGGAGGCGCTGAAGGTCAAGCACCGCTTGGAGCAGGACCCTACCAGCCGCAGCAACCACATGGAATACATGCCGGGCATGGAGCGGATTCAATCGGACATCATGGAGAAGGTTCTCTATGAAATGGACCACTATGATTACAATGCGTATACGGAAGAGGACGTCCGGCGGGCGTTGGATTCCGACCGCTGCTCCATTGAGGATTTCAAGGCATTGCTCTCTCCGGCTGCGGCACCCTTTTTGGAGCAGATGGCTGCCAAGGCGAAAATCGAAACCGGAAAGCATTTCGGCAACACGGTATATATTTTCACGCCGCTGTATATTGCCAACTATTGCGAAAACTACTGCATTTACTGCGGGTTCAACTGCTACAATGACATCAAGCGCAAAAAGCTGAGCATGGACGAAATCCGGCAGGAAATGAAGGTCATTGCAGACTCCGGCATTGAGGAAATTCTGATGCTCACCGGCGAAAGCCGCGGTATGAGCGATGTGAAATACATCGGCGAGGCCTGCAAGCTGGCATCGGAGTATTTCAAAAACGTGGGTCTGGAAATCTACCCGGTGAACAGCGATGAGTACCGCTATCTCCACGAATGCGGCGCGGACTATATCACTGTTTTCCAGGAAACCTATGATTCCGACAAATACGAAACCCTGCATCTGTTGGGACATAAGCGGATTTTCCCCTACCGGTTTGAGGCGCAGGAGCGGGCTCTGATGGGCGGTATGCGGGGCGTTGGATTTTCCGCGCTGCTGGGGCTGTCGGACTTCCGGAAAGACGCGTTGGCAACGGCGCTGCATGTATTCTATCTCCAGAGAAAATATCCCTATGCGGAGTTTTCGCTGTCCTGCCCCCGGCTGCGGCCCATCATCAACAACGATAAAATCACCCCCCAGGACGTACACGAAAAAGAGCTGTGCCAGATTCTCTGCGCATATCGTATTTTCCTGCCTTTTGCAGGCATTACCGTTTCTTCCCGGGAGCAGAAGCATTTCCGGGACGGCATTGTGAAGATTGCCGCAACCAAGGTGTCGGCAGGCGTTTCCACGGGCATCGGAGACCACGAGGACAAGTATCAGGGCAAGGATTCCGAAGATGCGGGAGACGAGCAGTTTGAGATTTCCGACAGCCGCAGCTTTGACCAGATGTATCAGGACATTGCGGCGGAAGGCTTGCAGCCGGTGCTGAACGATTATGTCTATGTGTGACGGCGCCTGCCCGAAACTGTGCATCACCAATCGGCAGCTGCTGACGGGAACCGGAGAGGATACCCCTGAGGTCCGGGCGGTCTTTCTGGCGCGGTTGGAGGAAATTGCCCGGGGGCATTTGGCGGACGGAGTGATTCTCCGGGAGAAAGACCTGTCTGCACAGCAGTATGCAAGCTTGGCCCGGGAAGCATACGAGATTTGCCGGAGATATGATTTGCCCTTGATTCTGCACCGTTTTACGGCGGTAGCGGCGGAATTTGCGCCCCCCTTGCCGGTGCACCTGAGTATGCCGGATTTTCTGACGTGGCGGGGGCAGAATCCGTCGGGGAATCCCATTCCGGTGGTGGGAGTCTCTACTCATACGGTAGACGAGGCGGTGGAGGCACAGCGGCTGGGGGCGGCATACATTACCGCAAGCCATATTTTCCCCACCGCATGCAAGCCGGGGCTGCCGCCCCGGGGGCTGGAGTATCTGCGGGCGGTGTGCAGCGCCGTGACCATTCCGGTGTTTGCCTTGGGTGGGATTCACCCGGCGCAGATTGCATCGTGTATGGAAGTCGGGGCAACCGGCGTGTGTATGATGTCCGAATATTACGGACCGGAATTTTCATTGGGACGGTGAGAAATGATGGATACGGACTTTGAACGGTATGACCGACAGATGAAATTCCACGGCTTTGGTCCGGAGGGGCAGAAAAAGCTGCGCCGGGCAAAGGTTTTGGTCGTGGGAGCGGGGGGCTTGGGCTGCCCGGTGCTGCAATATCTCACCGGAGCGGGCATCGGGACGATTGGCGTTGCAGACGCCGATACGGTGAGCATTTCCAATCTCCACCGGCAGATTCTCCACCCGGAATCCCATCTGGGCATGAACAAAGCAGAATCCGCCGTTTTGCAGCTGCAACAGCTCAATAGTCAGGTTCAGTTTCGGTGCTATCCCACCATGATTACCCCGGAAAATGTGGAGAAAATCGTGGCCGACTACGATTTTGTGGTCATTTGCGTGGATAATTTTGAGGCCAGATTTCTGCTCAACGATACCTGCGTTGCGCTGAAAAAGCCGTTTTGCAACGGCGGCGTGGTGGAAATGCACGGTCAGGTGCTGACCTATGTGCCCGGTCAGGGCCCCTGCTATCGCTGTATCTTTGAGGAGGTACCCCAAGCCGGTACGGTGCCCACCGGCAGCGAGGTGGGGGTGGTAGGCGCTGCCTGCGGGATCATCGGCAGCATACAAGCCGGAGAGGTGCTGAAGTATTTCACCGGAGCGGGAACCCTGCTGACGGGAAAACTCCTCACATTTGACGGTTTGACCATGTCCTGCCGCACAGTGAACATTCCCCATGCTGCCCCCGATTGCAAAGCCTGCGGACAGCAGAAAAAATGACAATGGAATGAAAAAAAGGGGCTGTCTCAATTGATTCTCCAAAATCAATTGAGGCAGCCTTTTCTATCGTTGCCAACATAATCATGCAGATAGCGGCTTTTCAGCTCGTAATTCGTATCCGGCATATTATTCCCGGCTCAATTCTTCCGCCTTAAAGGTGGTATATCCTTCGTAATAGTAGCTGTGGTCAATGCCCTTCATATAAACCTCACGGCTGCCCACCTCATCGGTCAGCGCCGCCTTCAGCAGCACCTTGATCTCCACATCCTTGATGGGGCTGCGCTCCATTGCAAGGAGATAATCCTCTTTATTCACCTTGCTCCAGTCCACGACCTTGCAGATTTCGTTTTTCAGGATATGGTCAAGCCAAATGCGGGTGCTGCGCCCATTGCCCTCCCGAAAGGGATGGGCAATATTCATTTCCACATATTTTTCGATGATCTCGTCAAAAGTGGACTGTGGCATCTTGTCGATGTTGGCCAGTGCCGCCTCCAGATACATCAGCGGCGCAAAGCGGAAATTACCCTTTGCCAGATTCACCGTGCGCAGCTTTCCGGCAAAGTTGTAAATATCCTCAAACAGATATTTATGAATCGCCTGCAAAGTCGAGAATTTGCCCGCCGGCAGGGTGTCAAGGACACCGCTTTCAAACAGTTCTACCGCCTTTTTCTTGCTGATGCGTTCTTCTTCCCGGGCAAGATCGGCGGAGCTTGTCAGCCCCAATTTATTTTCCAGTGCCATAGTGCACCTCCAAAATAATTACTTATCCGCCGCCACGCCGGACTTCATCCAGGCGTCTACTTCGCTGATCTTGAATTTCCAAAGGCGGCCTATTTTCGCAGCGGGCATATTTCTTTTCTCTATC
>CAJMMY010000051.1 GCA_905214605.1 uncultured bacterium
GTCTGAGTGGTGGCACGTTTGTTTTCCACGGAGATGCGCTCAGCGGTGCATTTGGTGCCGTTGGCATTAAATGCGCAGTTGGACACATCGCAGCCAATGGACTGCTCGCAGTTGTAATTGGATTTGGAATTAGACATCAGATTTACGCTCCTGTCAGAAAATTTTGGGACGCAGCAGAATGCCGGGTCCTATGAAAGATTGTTCCCGTTTTTGCGGGAAGTATACGGGGGAAGGCATGGCATTATACGCAATCGGTGATTTGCACCTTTCCATCGGCACGGGGAAATCCATGGAGGTTTTCGGCGGACGATGGATAAACTATATGGAAAAAATCAAGCAGGGCTTTTCTCTGGTCCAACCGGAGGATACAGTGGTTCTGTGCGGAGATTTGGCATGGGGCATGAGCTTGGAGCAGGCGAAAGACGAATTCGCGTTCATCAATGACTTGCCCGGGAAAAAAATCATTCTCAAGGGCAACCACGACTATTGGTGGACCACGGTGCATAAGGCGCAGACCGCCTTTGCGGAGTACGGATTCCATGATTTGGAAATTCTTCACAACAACTGCTTTTTCTACAAGGACATTGCCATCTGCGGCACCCGGGGATGGTTTTTTGAAGAGGAAAAAGGCGGAGAGCATGACAAAAAGGTGATGAACCGGGAAATCATGCGGTTGGAGGCATCTTTGAAGGCGGCGGGAGATAAGACGAAATACGTCTTTCTTCATTATCCGCCCAAGTACCAGAATTATGAGTGTCCGGAGATTCTGGAGCTGTTTCGGAAGTACGAGGTGCCGGTGTGCGTGTACGGACACATTCACGATAAGGGCTGCGCGTATGCGTTTACCGGAACCCATGAAAATACCCGGTATCAGTTGGTTTCTGCGGACCATGTGTACTTTATTCCCCAGAAAATTATGGACTGATTGTAAAAACATTGAAATTTTGATTGATTTTACGGAATGGTATGATATAATATCATGGCTGCAAATCCGTTTTGCAGCAGATTTCGTATGCAATTTTGCCGGATGGCAAAAAGATACATAGGAGGAGTCAACCCCATGAATTATAAGAATTTTGAAAAACAGACAGACAAGAGCACCGTTACCTTCCAGGTGGAAGTTGATGGCGAAACTTTCGAAAAAGCAGTTGCAGCTGCATACCTGAAGAATAAGAAAGATATCTTCATTCAGGGCTTCAGAAAAGGTAAGGCTCCCCGTGCTGTCATCGAAGGTATGTACGGCAAGGATGTGTTCTACGAAGATGCTGTGAACGATATTGCTTACGAGGCATTTGAGTACGGCGTGAAGGAGAGCGGCGCTGAGACCATCGGCATCCCCACCATCACCGACTACAACGTGGCAGACGACAAGGCTTGCACCATTTCCTTCATGGTTGATGTGTACCCCGAAGTGACTCTGGGCGAGTACAAGGGTCTGGAGGCTCCCCACCAGTACGTGGAAATCTCCGACGAGGACGTGGAGAAGGAAATCAACGCAGTGCGCGAGCGCAATGCAAGAATCAACACCGTTGAGCGCGCAGCTGAGATGGGCGACACCGCAGTCATCGACTTTGTCGGCTTTGTGGACGGCAAGGAGTTCGAGGGCGGCGCCGGCAACGAGTACGGTCTGAAGCTGGGCTCCAACACCTTCGTTCCCGGTTTCGAGGAGCAGCTGGTTGGCGTGAAAGCCGGCGAGGATAAGGACGTTGTCGTGACCTTCCCCGAGGATTACGCAGAAGAGCTGGCAGGCAAAGAGGCTACTTTCAAGTGCCACGTGTGCGAAGTGAAGGAAACCGAGCTGCCCGAGCTGGACGATGAGTTCGTGAAGGACGTTTCCGAGTTCGATACCGTTGAGGAGTACAAGAACAGCATCCGCGAGAACCTGCAGAAGACCCGTCAGGCTCAGGCTGATGACGAGTTCCACAGCCGTCTGCTGGGCATCGCTTGCGACAACATGCAGGTTGTTGTGCCCGAGGCTCTGATTGAAGAGAAACTGGATGAGGTTGCATCCAACTACGCACAGAACTTCGGTCTGGGCAACGTCTCCAAGAAGCAGTTCGTGGAAATGATGGGCATGACCGAGGAGATGTTCGATCAGTTCTCCCGTCCCACCGCAGAGCACAACGCTAAGGTTGACCTGCTGCTGCGCGCTGTTGTTGAGGCTGAAAAGCTGGAGGCTGCTGAGGAAGATCTGAACGAGCTGTTCCAGCAGATCGCTGAGGCTTACAACATGGATGTGGAAGCTGTCAAAGAGAAGGTCGATATGGACGCAGCAAAGCACGATGTGTGCATGAGAAAGGCTGCTGAGCTGATTTATGATTCCGGCAAGGATCTGCCCTGGTCCGAGGAAGAGGCAGTTGCCGACATCGCAAATGCCGCTCTCGAGGCTGCTGCTAAGGAATAATCGGAATAAAAGACAGCATGTCCGGATATGCTCTCTTGGATCAGTGAACAAGTAAAGGAGAGTTTACTATGAGTTTAGTTCCTTACGTGGTTGAGCAGACTTCCCGGGGCGAACGGTCTTACGACATTTTTTCCCGGCTGCTGAACGACCGCATTATTTTCCTGGGCGAGGAAGTGAATGACACCACCGCAAGTCTGGTGGTGGCACAGCTGCTGTATCTGGAAAGTCAGGACCCGGATAAAGATATCCAGTTCTACATCAACTCCCCCGGCGGCAGCGTGACGGCAGGCATGGCAATCTATGATACCATGCAGTACGTCAAGTGCGATGTGTCCACCATTTGCGTGGGCATGGCAGCCTCTATGGGCGCATTCCTGCTGTCCAGCGGAGCCAAAGGCAAGCGCCTGGCACTGCCCAACTCCTGCATTATGATTCACCAGCCTTCCGGTGGATTCCAGGGTCAGGCAACGGATATCCAGATCCACGCCGAATACATTCTCAAGCTGAAAAAGCATCTGAATGAAATTATGGCCGCAAATGCAGGCCGTACGCTGGAAGAAGTTCAGGCCGCTACCGAGCGGGACAACTTCATGACGGCACAGGAGGCACTGGACTTCGGTCTGGTGGATCAGGTAATCACGAAACGATAAACCGGATTTCGGGGGATTGACGCAAATCCCCCGAAATTTGTATTCTTTCTAAATTGAATGGTTCCGGGAAATCCGCGGAATCATTTGGAAAACAGGGAGTTATCAATGGCTAAAAACGAAGAAAAAACCCTGCGGTGTTCCTTCTGCGGCAAGCCTCAGTCTGTTGTGGACCGTTTGATTGCCGGAAACGGCGTTTATATCTGCAATGAGTGTGTGCGTTTGTGCATGGAACTGATTGACGATGAGGACCTGAACGCCGGAAACGGCGCTTATGAGGATATGGGTCTGGACGCAGAGCGTCTGCCCACCCCCATGGAAATGAAGGCCCGTCTGGACGAGTATATTATCGGACAGGATGCCGCGAAGGTCACGCTGTCCGTTGCGGTGTACAACCACTATAAACGCATTCTGTTCGGCGATAGCAGCGACGTGGAGCTGCAGAAGAGCAATATTTTGCTCATTGGACCCACCGGCTCCGGCAAAACGCTGTTTGCCCAGACCCTGGCGAAAATGCTGGACGTTCCCTTTGCCATTGCCGATGCAACCACGCTGACGGAAGCCGGCTATGTGGGCGAGGACGTGGAGAATATTCTTCTGCGTCTGCTGCAGGCTGCGGATATGGACGTGGCACGGGCAGAGCACGGCATTATTTACATCGATGAAATGGACAAAATTGCCCGGAAGAGTGAAAATACTTCCATCACCCGGGACGTTTCCGGCGAGGGCGTGCAGCAGGCACTGCTGAAACTGTTGGAGGGTACCGTGGCAAACGTACCGCCTCAGGGCGGCCGGAAACACCCCCAGCAGGAGTTCATTCATGTGGACACCACCAATATCCTGTTTATCTGCGGCGGCGCATTCGACGGTCTGGAAAAGATTATCGAGCAGCGCATGGACCAGAAAACCATGGGCTTCGCCGCGCAGATTCAGAGCAAGCAGGAGAAAAATACCGGCGAGATTTTCCAGCACGTGCAGCAGCATGACCTGCTGAAATTTGGTATCATTCCCGAGCTGATTGGCCGTATGCCGGTGCTGACCAGCTTGCAGAGCCTCACCCGGGAGGATTTGGTCCGGGTGCTGACGGAGCCGAAAAACGCGCTGACGAAACAGTATCAGGCCATGTTGGGCTATGACCATGTGGAGCTGGAGTTTGAGCCGGAGGCACTGGGGGCCATTGCAGACGAGGCAATTGCCATGAATATCGGTGCCCGCGGTCTGCGCAGCGTCATGGAAAAACTGATGACCAACATTATGTACACCGTTCCCTCGGATAAAACCATCCGAAAAGTCATTGTGACGAAGGAATGCGTGACGGATCACGTGGAACCCACGGTGATTCGGGAGGCAGAAACTTCCGCCGAGGCATAAGCGCCGGCGGAAAAGGTGAAAGTCCTTTGTAAATGACACCATGGGGACGGGGCTTTGCACTCCGTCCCTTTGCGTTCATTTTGAGCGCAGTAACGAACTTCCCATAAGGAGGGAAAACACAATGGAAGAAATGCAATTCAACGAGCCGCGGCAGATGCCGGTTCTGGCCATTCGGGGCATTTCCGTATTCCCCGGCACCATGCTGACCTTTGACGTGGAGCGGCCCGCCTCGAAAGCAGCGCTCCATGCTGCCATGGGGAAGGACCAGATTCTGTTCCTCACGGCACAGAAGGACGCGTCTGTGGACGAGCCGACGGCAGAGGATTTGTATGAAGTCGGTACGATTTGCCGGGTGAAACAAGCACTGCGTACCCCCGGAACGAAAATTGTTCGGGTTCTGGTAGACGGACTGACCCGCGGCTATATGCGCGGTCTGCATCAGGAGAATCACTGCAATTATGCGGAAGTGGCAGAGCTGCCGGACACACCGGAAACCGAGCCCATTCTGACCGAGGCATTGCTCCGCCGCTGCACCGGACTGTTTACGGAATATGCAGAAACCACCGGAACCGTGTCCCAAGAGGCTTTCCTGTTTGTGATGACCAATCAGGAGCCGGCATTGGTGGCAGATGTGATTGCCCAGAGCATCTATCTGAAACCGGAAGAAAAGCAGCAGCTGCTGGAGGAAACCATGCCCTCCCGCCGTCTGGGTCTGCTGAAGGACCTGTTGGACCGGGAAATTCAGGTGGCTATGGTGGAAAAAGACATCGACAACGCCACGCAAGAGCGGGTGAACAAATCGCAGCGGGAGTTTTATCTCCGGGAGCAGCTGCAGGCCATTCGTACGGAATTGGGCGAGGGCGAATTCGGTGATGACGATGAGCTGAACGAGTACAAGCAGAAGATTCTGAACCTGCATCTGGAGCAGGAAGTGGAGCAGAAACTGCTGAAAGAACTGAGCCGTCTGGCAAAGCAGCCCATGGGTTCTTCTGAGGCGTCGGTGCTGCGGAATTATCTGGACGTATGTCTGGAACTGCCGTGGAATCAGCTCAGCGAGGAACGTCTGGATGTGACGGAGGCCAGAAAGATTCTGGACGATGACCATTACGGTCTGGACAAGGTAAAAGAACGCATCATTGAGTTTTTGTCCGTGCGCCAGTTGGCGCCGGATTTGAAAGGCGGCGTGCTGTGCTTGGTGGGTCCTCCGGGAACCGGCAAAACCAGTATTGCCATGAGCGTTGCCCGGGCTATGAACCGGAAACTGTGCCGGGTTTCTCTGGGCGGTCTCCATGACGAGGCGGAAATTCGCGGTCATCGGAAAACCTATATCGGCGCAATGCCCGGCCGGATTATTACCGGTATGCAGCAGGCAGGCTCTATGAATCCGGTGATGGTACTGGACGAAATCGACAAGGTGGGCGCCGACTATAAGGGCGACCCCTCTGCGGCGTTGCTGGAAGTTTTCGACTACGAGCAGAACAATAAATTCCGGGATAACTTCCTGGAAATCCCCTTTGATTTGTCTCAGGTGCTGTTTATCACCACGGCAAATACCTTGGATACCGTTCCCCGGCCCCTGCGGGACCGCATGGAAATCATCGAGTTGGGCAGCTATACCGATGAGGAAAAGCTGCACATCGCCAAGGACCATCTTCTGCCCAAGCAGCGGAAAAAGCACGGTCTGAAAGCCAGCCAGCTGAAAATCAGCGATGACGCGCTCCGGGACGTGATTGCCCGGTACACCCGGGAATCCGGCGTCCGGATTCTGGAACGGGAGCTGGCAGCCATTTGCCGGAAAACCGCTGCGAAGATTGCAGAGGGCACCTGCAAGTCCGTGACAATCCGTTCCAATCATCTGGAAAACTATCTGGGCATTCCCCGGTACGGCAAGGATTTGATTTATCCGAAAGATGAAGTGGGTCTGGTTCGCGGTCTGGCATGGACCAGCGTCGGCGGCGAAGTGCTTGACGTGGAAGTCAGCGTGGTGGAAGGCACCGGAAAGATGGAGCTGACCGGCAATCTGGGCGATGTGATGAAGGAATCCGCCAAGGCGGCGCTGACTTATATCCGCAGCCGGGCAGATGTGCTGGGCTTGGAATCGGATTTCTACAAGACGAAAGATATCCACATTCATTTCCCCGAGGGCGCAGTTCCCAAGGACGGCCCCTCCGCAGGCATTACCATCTGCATTGCGCTGATTTCCGCGCTGACCGACATTCCGGTGCATCGGGATGTGGCCATGACCGGTGAAATTACCCTCCGCGGCCGGATTCTGCCCATCGGCGGTCTGAAGGAAAAGACCATGGCTGCCATGCGCACCGGTGTACATACGGTGATTATCCCGGCGGAGAATGAAAAGGATTTGGAAGAAATCGACCCCGATGTGCGGCGGGCACTGACGTTTGTGACCACGGACCATGTGGATAAAATTCTGGACGTGGCTCTGACCCGTATGCCCGGCAAGCTGACGGCGAAGAAACCCGAAACGAAACGGAAAACCAAGGCGAAAAATGCGGAAGTCCGCCAATAAGGAGGAAAATCCTATGAGTGAATGGAACCTGCATAACGCGGAATTTCGGAAAAGCGTAGTGGCGCGGAAGGATTTCATGAAGGACAAGCCCAGCATTGTGTTTGCGGGCAAGTCCAATGTGGGAAAATCTTCCGTGATTAACAAGCTGCTGAACCGGAAAAATTTCGCTCGGGTGGGCAACACCCCCGGAAAAACCGTGCATATCAACTATTTTGAAATCGACGGCAAGGTGTATTTCGTGGACCTGCCGGGATATGGTTATGCCAACGTGGCAAAATCGGAGCGAGACCGTTGGGGACAATTGATGGAGCAATTCTTTGCGGAAGAGGGCACCATTG
>CAJMMY010000052.1 GCA_905214605.1 uncultured bacterium
TTCTTTTTCAACATCCTGTTCTACCTCCATTTTCAGCACTCGATCCACATTTGCCTTTGCCGTTAAAAGCTCCCGCATTTCCTAACGGGAATGCCGATACTCGGCATGCAGATTATCGCCGCTACATCCGCAAGCACATTGATCCGGAACGAGCGGCAAACTTTTTGAAGAGTATGCAACAGAATGGCCCCCAGTCTGCAACATTGCTTGCGCTAGCAGAGCAAGATGTTAATGATGTGATTAAAGCAGATGTAACGGACAAAAAAAGACATTTAGATGTAATCAATGATTTCTTTAAATGAACGGAGAATAAAAATGGAAGGAAGCATGCTGGATGACCTGTATGCGTATATCGCGTCCCAAGGCGAGTGCTCGGACACAGGTTCGACTTTAGCGGTAGCTTGGGAGGCGGACGGCACAGAGGTAGCGGACTCACACATGCAGCACGCGAGGATCTATTACAAGTGCGAGATTTGCGGTTGCATATATTGCCGTAAAGTCATTAAGGGCAAATAATTGTGTTCAAGTTCCCCGCTGCGCTACTTTGCGGGTAGCGCAGCGGGGAGAATTATATTTGGGAGATGTAATATGTTCGAGAAGCTATGGCGCTGGTTGTCCAATCTGTCAAAGACGCCGCCAACCGAATCGACGATTGGTTCCGTAATGGTATGAGAAAAGAGCATGGTCAAATCACATTTTTGCGGTTTGACCATGCTCTTATTTTTTGTCTGTTAGGATTTGAAAAAAGTCGAGAAATTCAAATGTTGGTTATCACGATATCAGATGGCCAGACTCGAAAAATCTCGTTTTTGAAATCCCGGTTATCACGGCAATTTTAGGGTCAACTTGAAAAAAGTCGCGGAAAAAATTTTCCGGTTAACCCAATTTGTCGATCAGCTCAGGAAGTCCCGCAGTTTTTTGCTGCGGCTGGGGTGACGCAGTTTCCGCAGGGCTTTTGCCTCAATCTGACGGATACGCTCACGGGTGACATTGAATTCCTTGCCTACTTCTTCCAAAGTACGAGTACGACCGTCCACCAGACCGAAACGGAGCTCCAGAACCTTCTTCTCTCTCGGGGTCAGGGTGTCCAGCACGTCCATCAGCTGCTCCCGCAGCAGGGAGAAACTGGCAGCCTCGGAGGGCTCGGAGGCCTCTTCGTCGGGAATGAAGTCGCCCAGATGGCTGTCTTCCTCTTCGCCGATGGGGGTTTCCAAGCTGACGGGCTCCTGTGCGATTTTCAGAATATCCCGCACCTTGTCCACGGGCATCTGCATTTCCTTTGCGATTTCTTCCGGAGTAGGCTCGTGACCCAGCTCCTGCAGCAGCTGACGGGAAACGCGAATGACCTTGTTGATGGTTTCCACCATGTGCACCGGGATACGAATGGTACGTGCCTGGTCGGCAATGGCGCGGGTAATGGCCTGACGAATCCACCAGGTTGCGTAGGTGGAGAACTTATAGCCCTTGGTGTAGTCGAACTTTTCAACGGCCTTAATCAGACCCAGGTTGCCTTCCTGAATCAGATCCAGGAACAGCAGACCGCGGCCCACATAACGCTTTGCAATGGAGACCACCAGACGCAGGTTGGCCTCTGCCATGCGGCGCTTGGCCTCTTCGTCGCCATCTGCCATACGCTTTGCCAGCTCGGTTTCCTCTTCCGGGGTCAGCAGGGGAATTTTGCCGATTTCCTTCAGATACATACGCACGGGGTCATCGGTGGAGAAGGTGTCCACCATCGCCTCGGTGCTGGCAATATCCTCTTCCGTGATTTCCTCGATGGTTTCCAGATCTTCCACTTCCGGAGCCAGCTCTTCCAGAGGAACCAAGGTGTTGTCACCGGCCATATCAATGCCGGCGTTTTCCAGCTTATCGTAGAACTTGTCCAGCTCGTCCGGCTCCAGATTCATGTCGTCCAGAACGTCCATCAGCTCCTTGGAGCTGAGCTTACCGGCAGCCTTGCCCTTTTCAATCAACTCGTTCAGCTTTTCCTCTTTGGTCTTTTCCGGCTCCTGAGGTGCAGCCTCTTCCTTTTTCGCGGTTTTTTTCCGGGTCTTTTTTGCGGGTGCGTCCAGCTGTTCCACTTCGCCGTCGGGCATCAGCACTTCATCTACCGGCAGATCGCCGGAAATCGTTTCTTTTTTTGTTGCCATAGGTTCCTCCACTTTCTTTTCGGCATGGACTGCAAGGCTTGCAGCCGCTGCCGTTCTGTATTGAAATTTTTTGCAGCATTGCTTGGAAATTACGTGGATTCCGAATCCAGATAGCCTTTGCGGTTCCGCAGGGAGGCGGCCAGATTCCGGAGATCCTCCTCCGGCTGAGCGTCTTGCCGCTCCTGCCGGATAATATGTATATAATCGGACAAAGCCTGCTGTCCGTTGGACAGCACTTCCGGCTTTTGCAAAATGGTAGTGAGCAGGGAAATCTCATCGTTGCTGAGAACCCCAGAGAGCGTGGCAAAGGACGGCTGACCGGTTTTTGAGAAATCCCAAAGGGTTTCGTAAATGTGCCCCAATTCCGGCACGGTAAATTCCGACGGCGCCGGAGGGGTGATGCGGTCGAACAGCTGCGGATCCAGATACATCAGACGAATGACGCCCTCTTCCGCCATCGCGGAGCGGGTGTTGTCATAGCGAATGGAGCGCACGGGAGATTTTCCCGTCAGATTCAGCTCCTGCTTTTCCGCCTGTCGTTTGTTTTTACCTGCCAGTCGTTTTCGAACGGATTCCACGTCCTGCTTCACGGCATCGGCGCTGACGCCCACCAAATCTGCCAGACGCATGGCATACAGCTCCCGCTCGGCGCGCCCGGAAAAACCGGCCACAAAGGTTTCTGCCTCCTGCAGGAAACTGAGATTGCCCTCGGCATTGGTCAGGTCGTACCGGTCCCGGATATTTCGCAGGGTGTAATCCACTTGGTCCTCGGACTTGTCCAAGAGATTCCGGAATGCATCGGGGCCGAATTTTTTGATGAACTCGTCCGGGTCTTTGGCACCGTTCAAGGTGAGCACCCGGGTTTTTACGTCCAGCTTTTCCAGAATTCCGATGGCGCGGGCGGTGGCTTTCTGCCCGGCACCGTCATTGTCGTAAGCGATAATGACTTCATTTACATACCGGGAAATCAGTCTTGCCTGCTCCGGGGTCAAAGAGGTGCCAAGAGAGGCTACGGCATTGTCAAATCCCGCTTGATGCATACTGACCACGTCCACGTTGCCCTCGCAGAGAATCACGGAGCCTGCTTTGGATTTTTTTGCAAAATTCATGGCGAACAGATTGTGGCTTTTGCTGAACACCGGGGTTTCCGGGCTGTTCATATATTTCGGCTCGCCGTCGCCCAGAATCCGTCCGGAAAAACCGATGACGTTGCCCCGGACGTTGAACACCGGGAACATGAGACGATTGCGGAACGTATCGTACACACCGCCGTTTTTGCCTTTTCGGACCAGACCGGCTTGCAGCAGCAGACCCTCGGAATAGCCTTTGGCTTTCATGGCGTCGGTGAGGCTGTTCCAGCTTTCAGGGGCATACCCCAAACCGAATTTTTTCACGGTTGCGGGGGTTAATTCCCGCCGGGCGGCATAATCCTGCGCCGGGCGGCCCGCCGGAGAGCGGAATTGGTCATAAAAGAACCGGGCGGCGTCCTTATTCAATGCCAGCAGCTGCTCCCGCCGCCGGGCGGCAGGGTCGTCCCGGGATTCCTCCGGCATGGGCATTCCCGCCCGTTTGGCCAGAAATTCCACGGCCTCCGGGAAGGAAAGGTTTTCAATTTCCATAACGAAATTGATGACGCCGCCGCCTTTTCCGCAGCCGAAACAGTGATAAATCTGTTTATCGGAGTTGACGGAAAAGGAAGGTGTTTTTTCACTGTGAAACGGGCACAATCCAAACAGGTTGGACCCGCTTTTTTTATTCAGACGGACATAACCGGAAACTACGTCCACAATGTCGTTCCGGTCTGCCAGTTCCTGCAGAAAAACTTCCGAAAACGCCAAAAGGGGAACACCTCCTGTTCTTTGCCGTTTTCTGAGAGGGTTACTTCACGGTCCAAGCGGCGGGAATGAAGATTTTGGAGAAAATCTCCATGGCATAGCCGTCGGTCATGCCGGAAATATAATCGCACACGGCCCGTTCCAGACCTTCCGTTTCTTGAATTTCCCGGTAATCTCCGGGCAGCTTTTCCGGGTGCATGATGTAATATTCCCAGATTCCCTCAATGATATTGATGACCTTGTGCTCCTCGCCCTTGGCTTTCTGATTCAGATACACGGCCTCATACATGAAATCGTGGAACTGGTCAAAGGCCACCTGCATGGGGGCGGACAAGGCAATGGAACCGTTTTGACTATTCTGAATCACGTCCAGAATAATGGAATTGATGCGCTGACTGTTCCGGGTGCCGATGCGGTCCCGGACAATTTCCGGCACATCGTTTTGCGTCACGATTCCGGCGCGCATGGCATCGTCCAAATCGTGATTCACATAGGCAATGCGGTCGGACAGCCGGACGCAGATCGCCTCCGCCGTATCCTCCGGGGCACCGTGGGTGTGGTGCAGAATGCCCATGCGGGTTTCATAACAGAGATTCAGACCCTGACAATCCTTTTCCAACCGGTCTACCACCCGCAGCGACTGCTCATAGTGGTGAAACCCGCCGGGATACAAGGTGTTCAGCGCCCGCTCGCCCGCGTGTCCGAACGGGGTGTGGCCCAAGTCATGACCCAAAGCGATGGCCTCGGTCAAATCCTCGTTCAGCATCAGCGCCCGGGCGATGGTTCGCGCGGTGCGGCTGACTTCCAGCGTATGGGTCAGACGGGTGCGGTAGTGGTCCCCTTCCGGCAGCAGAAAAACCTGCGTTTTATGTTTCAGACGCCGAAAGGATTTGGAATGGGTGACCCGGTCCACATCCCGCTGAAAACAGGTCCGAATTTCGCACTCCGGCTCCGGTTTTAACCGGCCCCGGGAATCCACGCTTTTCGTGCCGTTTGGACCAATCAGGACGTTTTCCAATGCCTCCCGCTGCTGACGTGGGAGCATACGACCACCTGCCTTTCCAGTCTCTATATTATTACCATACGGTATTTCTGTAAAAAATCCTTTTTTTATTCCAAAAAATTTGAAAAAAGGGGAAATTCTTTGGAAAAAGGTGCGGGAAAGTTACCGAATCTTCACGGGACGGAAGGTTTCACCCACTACCTGCACGGCAATGGAGCCTGCGGTGACATCCACCACCCGGGCGGCGAATTCATCGGCATGTTCCTCCGGAATCAAGGCCCGGAGCACCACGTTGGCGCCGTATTCCGTATCGGTTAAAATACCGGAAAAGGCCTCGATTTCCAGTTTCAGCCGCTCCATCCACGCGTAGGGGCATGGAATTTCCACAGCCACCCAACGGCGGACCACGGAAACACCGGCGGCATCCAACGCGTCCTTTGCGCTTTTCGTGTAAGCGCGGAGCAGACCGCCGGCGCCCAACAGCACTCCGCCGAAATATCGGGTTACCACGCAGACAAAATTTGTAATGCCCTGTTTCTGAAAAACCTCCAGCATGGGCACACCGGCGGTGCCTTGGGGCTCGCCGTCATCGGAATACCGCACCGGACCGTCTTTGATGGCATAGCACCAGCAGTTATGCCGGGCGTCATAGTGTTCCTTTTTTACCTCAGCTACAAAGGCTTTGGCCGCCTCTTCCGTTTCCACATATCGGACGTGGCCCAGAAATTCCGAGCGCTTTTCCGTGAATGTGGCCTCTCCGGGTCCGGCGGGAATATAAAATTCCGTCATTCCCAATCCTCCTTCTTCGGAGGTTCCGGAGTGGTGGAATAGGCTTTCACCCGACCCCAGATTTCCGGTTTCACCGTAGCGTCTACCACCATGCAGTCCTCAGCATATTCCAGACTATGCACGGCAGCCTCCCGCTGGAGCAAATCAATCAGATTGCCGGCGGAGTAGGGAATCCGCAGCACAGCATGATGCTTGCCGCGGCTGAGAATTTCCGCAATCATGGTCTGTAAGCTGTCCAGACCCTCGCCGGTCCGGGCAGAAACGCAAACGGTATGTTCTCCGTGGGGCAGAATTCCGAAATATCGGTCGCACTTGTTGAAAACTCTGATGCAGGGCGTTTCTTCCGCACCCAATTCCCGAATCAAGCTGTCCACAACCCGGGCTTGCTCCTCCCATTCGGGGTTGGAAATGTCAATGACATGGAGCAGTACGTCCGCATATTTCAGCTCTTCCAACGTGGCCTTAAAAGCCTCCACCAACTGGGTGGGCAGCTTGCGGATAAATCCCACGGTATCGGACAGCAGCACCTCTTGGGTATCCGGGAGCCGGAGATGACGGGTGGTGGTGTCCAACGTATCAAACAGACGGTCGTTGGCGGGGATACCGGCATCGGTCATGGCGTTCAGCAGGGAAGATTTTCCTGCGTTGGTATATCCCACCAATGCCACCACGGGCACAGCGTTCTTTTCCCGCTGCCGCCGCTGGGTGGAGCGGACTTTCCGCACGGCCTCCAATTCCTCTTCCAGTTTCTGAATCTTCCGGCGAATGTGACGGCGGTCGGATTCCAACTGGGTTTCGCCGGGACCGCGGGTACCCATAGCGCCTTCCTGACGCTCCAGATGGGTCCACATACCGGTCAAACGGGGCAGCAGATATTTGTACTGAGCCAGTTCTACCTGCAACTGACCCTCTCGGGTCTGCGCCCGCTGGGCAAAAATATCCAGAATCAAGCCGGAGCGGTCCAGCACTTTGGCACCCAGATCTTCGCTGAGCACCCGCATCTGAGAGGGAGACAGCTCATTGTCAAACACGGCCAAATCGCAGTTGTTGACTTCCATCAGAAATTTCAGTTCCTGCACTTTACCGTCTCCGATGAAGGAGCGGGGCTCCGGGGTGGCGCGATTTTGCAGCAGCCGGCCGATGGCCTCGCCGCCTGCGGTTTCCACCAATGCAGCCAGCTCGTCCATGGAGGAATCCGTGGACCGCTCGGCCGGGTCCATACTGGCTGCGGACAACCCCGCCAGCATCGCGCGTTCGGTTTTACGTTCAATGTTATTGATGGTGCTCAATCCTCTCTTTTCGTCAAGTCCATGGCTTTGCCGTCCAACGCGGCATACACCAGTTTGTCGCCTTCATATTGCAGTTTCAGGGAGAAAAAGGGGCGGTCCTCCCGGAGCAGCCGGAGAAAAATCCGGTCGCCCTCCCACTTGGGCAGGGCATCCAGAAACTCCAGGCTCACCCATTGCAG
>CAJMMY010000053.1 GCA_905214605.1 uncultured bacterium
ACGACTTTGCTGCCGGAAAAATGTAATAATTTAACGTAAAAAAGACCTACCAAAAAGGAATACTTTAGCGAAATGAACAAAAGTGTCAGAAAGTCTTGACATCTGTGAACGATGGGAGTATTCTTACGCCAACAAATTCATATTGCACCGGTCGAAAGATCGGAAAGATAGAGGCGCAATGCTCATCAGTACCGGGTTCTTATGGACCAGGATATCCGGAATGCGGGAAAGGGAACGTTGCCGAAGTGGAGAACAGTACCTGAACTGTTTTCTGCTGGGTCGTCGGATAAGATCCGCCGGACTGTCACAATTGTGGAGCGCTATCGGAAAATACAATGCCCGGAATAGGGGGATTGTAGCAAGCAAGTCAAGCATATTTGAAAGAATTGCAGCCGTAAATGTTTCACAAAAGCATTTGCGGCTTTTTTTCATGCGCCGCAGTGCCGGAAACTATGGAAAAGGCAGGCGGCGCCTGTTTTTTGGAATTCAAACCAACGGAAACATGAGAAAGGAAGACGAATCAGATGAACTTCAGAAAAATCACTTCGTTTGTACTGGCAGCGGCTATGATGCTGACCTTGGCAGCCTGCGGCTCCGGCAGCAAGGATGCACAGACAGAGGCTACCCCCGACGAAAAACAGACCGAAACCACCGAGCAGTTCCGCGTAGGTATGGAATGTGCGTATGCCCCCAACAACTGGCAGGAAACTGCCGCAACCGACAGCAACTGGCCCATTGAAAACGTGCCGGGCGCTTATGCAGAGGGCTATGACGTGCAGTTTGCAAAAATCATTGCCGACGGTCTGGGCAAGGAACTGGTCATTGTGAAGATGAGCTGGGACGGCTTGATTGCCGCCTTGAATCAGGGACAGATTGATGCCATTATCGCCGGCATGATGGATACTGCCGAGCGCCGTGAGTCCATCAACTTCAGCGATCCCTACCACGAGACCATTTACGGCATGATGGTGATGAACGATTCCCCCTATGCCGATGCAACCTCCATTCAGGACTTTGCAGGCGCTGCGGTTTTGGGTCAGCAGGGCACCGCACTGGATACCGTCATTGACCAGATTGAGAATGTGAACCACCTGAGCCCCGTGGGCAGCGTACCCGATATGATTTCCCGCCTGCAGCAGGGCACCTGCGACGCACTGGTCATCAACGTAGAAAACTCCGCCGGTTATCTGGCAGCAAACCCCAATTTCAAGGTCATTACCTTTGACGAGGGCAACGGCTTTGAGCTGCCGTCCAAGGGCGCTTGCGTCGGTATCCGGAAATCTGATGACGCACTGCTGGAGCAGGTCAACGAGGTTCTGGCAACTGTGGACCAGTCCACCCGGGAAACCATGTGGGATACCGCTGTTGCAAATCAGCCTCAATAATCTGTTGACAACCGAAACGCATAATTATACGTTGCTGTATGAAGAGAGAAGGCAGCAGCAGTATCTATACTTTCGGATGCGAGGAGGAAGAAAGATGAAAGGAACATCAAACGGGAACTTCATTACCCGAGATCATCGATATGTTTATCTGGGCGGCAGCTTGATTGCCTTGCTGGGATTGA
Organism: uncultured bacterium; assembly: GCA_905214605.1. Next base: position 1,568 of record CAJMMY010000053.1, read on the forward strand.
GTCTGTGGTATTCCGCACCGAATCCGTATAGCTTTATCGGGGTTGGTTCTCCGTTGGGAATGGGATTGGCGGCAATCTGCTGGCTGTTTCTGGCGGTAAGCGCCTTGGCGCTGCTGGTCAAGTGGACCCACTGGAGCAATTATGAAACCACCATTATGAAACAGCCCACCATTGTAAAGGTGAGCCGGTATCTGTCCTATCTGGTCAGCGCAGCCTGCATTCTGTTTGTACTGGACCGTTGGGTGCTGAATCTGGCCTATCTGATTCAATACTACACCCACGCAGAGAGCAATCCCACCGGTTTCTTCGGCGGATTGGTCTACATGACCCGCCGGAACAGCTCCATCTTTATGACTGGCGTGTGGACCACCGTTCGTCTGGCACTGTTTGGCACAGCCATTGCATTTGTTTTGTCCATTCTCATGGTGTTCATGAGAATTCAGACGCCGGACAAGCGGGACAATGATTTCGTCAAGTTTCTGAAAATCGTTGCGAATAAATTCGCAAGCTTTTATATCTTCGTCATTCGCGGTACGCCTATGATGGTGCAGTCCTTGATTTTCTACTATGCCATTTTCAATCTCTTCAAGCGCACCGGAATGAGCGTAACGGAAATTAACCGGGTCTGGAGCTTTTTCATTTCCGGTCTGGTGACCATCTCTCTGAATTCCACGGCCTATCTGGCAGAGGTGCTCCGGGGCGGTATTCTGGCCATTGACGCAGGACAGATGGAGGCAGCCCGGTCTCTGGGTATGACCCAGTGGCAGGCAATGATGAAGGTTGTGTTCCCTCAGGCTGTGAAGAACTCCATTCCCGCCATCGGCAACGAGTTCATCATCAATATCAAGGATTCCTCCGTGCTCAGCGTTTTGGGCGTGCCGGATTTGATGTTCCAGACCAAAGCCGTTGTGGGTATTTACTACCGGGACCTGGAGGTGTACGTCGTGGCGGCGGTACTGTATCTGATTCTGACCTACCTGTCCTCGCTGCTGCTGAAAGCCATTGCCAAAAAGATGGAAAGCTCCGGCGCGGACAAGCAGCAGAAACGGGAAAAGAAATCCGAAACCGAGATGCCGGATTACGGCATTCCCAGTTCCAACTAAGGGGAGGAGCTTATGGAAAACAATACTGTGATTCGAATTGAACAGCTGGAAAAATCCTTCGGCGACCTCCATGTGCTCAAAGGCATCAACCTGGAAGTACACAAGGGGGAAGTGGTGTGCATCATCGGCGCCTCCGGCTCCGGTAAATCCACGCTGCTGCGGTGTCTGAATCTGTTGGAACAGGCGGATTCCGGCCATATCTGGTTTGAAGACCAGGATTTGATGGATTTGAAAGTGAATCTGAATGCCTTGCGCCAGAAAATCGGCATGGTATTTCAGGGATTCAATCTGTTCAACAATAAATCCGTTCTGGATAACTGCACTTTGGCACCCATGACCGTGAAAAAAATTCCCAGAGCCCAAGCGGAGGCAACCGCTATCCGACACTTGAAAACTGTGGGTCTGGAGAACTTTATTCATGCCGATTCCCGCCGGCTGTCCGGCGGACAGAAACAGCGGGTGGCGATTGCCCGGGCACTGTGTATGGAACCGGAGATTATGCTGTTTGACGAACCCACTTCCGCACTGGACCCGGAAATGGTGGGCGAAGTGCTGGACGTTATGAAAAACCTTGCCAAAGAGGGCATGACCATGGTGGTGGTCACCCACGAAATGGCATTTGCAAAAGAAGTGAGCGACCGGGTGGTCTTTATGGACCAAGGCGTGATTTTGGAGCAGGGCACCCCGCAAGAGGTGTTCGGCAATCCCAAAGAAACCCGTACCCGGGAATTCCTCAGCCGCTATCTGGAGGATAAAATGGAATGAAAAAATACTGCACAGATTTCTTTGTCCGGGAGAACGATTACCCGGATTTGGACGGTGACGGCGCAGTCCGGCGGCTGTCTCAGGCCCTTGCCTGCAAGACGATCAACTATGCCGACCACAGCCTGACGGACTATTCCCAGTTCGACAAGCTGCATGAAATTATGAAAGCCGGATACCCCCACATTATGGCGGCGGGCACCTTTGAATTGGTGGGGCACCACGCGGTGCTGATTACCATCCCCGGCACGGATTCCTCTCTCCGCCCTTGCTTGTACATGTCTCATCAGGACGTAGTGCCGGTGGTGGAGGGCACGGAGCAGGACTGGAAGTATCCGCCCTTTTCCGGCGCGGTGGAAGAGGGATACATCTGGGGCCGGGGCGCGCTGGACATCAAAGAGCAGGTGTTCGGTGTTCTGGAGGCAGCGGAATATCTTCTGGCTCACGGAAAAACCTTTGCGCGGACGGCCTATCTGGCCTTTGGTGATGATGAGGAAACCCTGAATACCGGGGCATTGGCCATTTCCGACCACCTGAAAGCACAGGGGGTCACATTGGAGTTCGTATTGGACGAGGGCAACGGAAAAATCGAGCCGGGCACCCAGTTCGGCGCACCGGAGATTTTCATTTCCCAGATCGACCTGATGGAAAAGGGCTACGCAGACTTGGAGCTGTCGGTGCACAGCATCGGCGGTCATTCCAGCCGCCCCTACGGCGGAACGTCTTTGGCCCGTCTGTCCGGCGCCATTGCGGATATTTGCCGGAATCCGTTCCCGGTACGGCTGAGCCCGGTGATGGTGGGCGCTTTTAAGACGTTGGCACCGTATATCACGGAGGAACCGCTGAAAACCTTGGTGCAGGACGTGGAGGGCAACGGTGCAGCCATTGCGGCTTACTGCAATGCGAATCCGGATTTGTTCCCCTTTGTGTCCACCACCATTGCCCCCACGGTGATTCGGGGCAGCAGCGCGGCTTGCAATGTGATGCCCCAGGATATGCAAGCAGTGATTAACTTCCGTCTGGCTGACGGAGACACCGTGGAAAGCGTGATGGAGCATTGCCGCAAGGCGGTTTCCGATGACACGGTAACGCTGCGGTATTTGCAGGCAAACAACCCCTCTGCAACCGCAAAGCAGGACGGTTACGGCTATCACGCATTGGTGCGGAGCATGGAGCGGTATTTTGACGGCGTGGTGTTTGTGCCCTCTATGACTGTGGGTGCCACCGACGCCCATCAGTATGAGCAGATTTGCGATACCTGCCTGCGGGCGACCCCGTTTATCACGGAGCCGGAGGAACACAATTCCGGTGTGCACGGCACCAACGAGCGGCTGCCCGTGCGGTCCTATCTGCAGGGAATTCGGGTGCTGATTGACCTGATGGACCACGCCAACGTGTTGGCAGATTGATGAAACAGAGAATCCGAAAGGCATTTCCGGCCTTTCGGATTTTTTGCACACTTTTCTTTTTCGGAAAAACCTGCTATACTGACAGCAATTCTAAGAAACCGGGAGAATCCCATGAAGAGAATCGTAACCATTCAAGATATATCCTGCGTCGGCAAATGCTCTTTGACGGTGGCGCTGCCGGTGCTGTCTGCCATGGGCGTGGAGACCGCGGTGATTCCCACGGCAGTGCTGTCGGCGCACTCGGTGTTTCCGGACTTTACGTTTCGGGATCTGACGGAGGAAATTCTCCGGGTGGCAGCCCATTGGAAACAGCAGGCGCTGGATTTTGACGCCATTTATACCGGGTATCTGGGGTCGGAGAAGCAAATTCAGGTGGTGTCGGATTTCTTTGATGAATTTCGTACGCCGAACACCACGATTGTGGTGGACCCGGCGATGGCGGACCAAGGGCGAATGTATGCCGGATTTGACCGAAAATTTGCCGGGGCTATGCGGGAACTGTGCGCCAAGGCGGATTTGATTGACCCCAATGTGACCGAGGCTTGCTTTATGACGGATACCCCCTATCGGGAGCAGCAGGACGAGAAATTTATCCAGACCCTGCTGGAGAAAACCGCCAAGCTGTGCAGCGGAATTGTGGTGCTTACCGGAGTGTCCGCCAGTCCGGAGAAAACCGGTGTAGTGGGCATGGACACCCGCACCGGTGCGGTTTATCGGTATGAACACCCCCGCATGGAGGGGCAGTTTCACGGCACGGGGGATATTTTTTCCAGCACATTGGTGGGCGGCTTGATGCGGGGGCTGCCGCCGGAGCCGGCGCTGCGCTTGGCGGCGGATTTTACCCATTTGTGCATTGAAAAGACGGTTTCCGACCCGGAGCGGCGGTGGTACGGCGTCAGCTTTGAGCAGGCGCTGCCGGAGCTGATTCTTCGCTTGCAGCGGGAATTATTTGAGGACTTTACAAAAAATTGACAAAACTATGGTAGGAAAGTTCACAAATCCGGCGTACGATGAGTGATGAAAGTGAGGGCTGCAGTTTGATCTACATTTTGGAAGATGATGAAAGTATCCGCAAACTGGTCACTTATGCACTGAGCAGCCAGAATCTGGAGGCACAGGGCTTTGCCTGCCCCTCGGAATTTTGGGCGGCTATGGCACAGCAGCAGCCGGAGTTGCTGTTGTTGGACATTATGCTGCCGGAAGAAGATGGATTGAGCATCTTGAAAAAATTGCGGGAGGCGCCGGCGACCAGACATTTGCCGATTATCATGCTGACGGCAAAGGGCACCGAGTACGACAAAGTTGTGGGTTTGGATACCGGGGCTGACGATTACATTGCAAAACCTTTTGGTATGATGGAACTGGTTTCCAGAATCAAGGCGGTTTTGCGGAGAGTCGGCGAAAAAACAGAGGCACCCCTTTCACAGATCGACGGGTTGACCGTGGATCAGCAGCGCCATCTGGTTTCCGTGGACGGGGAACCGGTGGCATTGACTTTGAAAGAGTTCGCACTGCTGTGCGAGCTGCTTTCAGCCAACGGAACGGTACTGAGCCGAGATGTATTGCTCAATCGCGTGTGGGGCTATGATTATACCGGGGAAAGCCGCACTGTGGATGTGCACGTAGGAACTCTGCGTCAGAAATTGGGCAGAATCGGCGAACACATTGAAACCGTTCGTGGCGTTGGCTATCGAATTCAGTAAATCAAAACAGATGATAAAATTCCCGTTGGAAGGAGGAATTCCATGGTAACATTTGAAGAAATTCAGAAAAACGAATCCATTCGGACGTATATACAGAAGGCAGACGAATCTTTGATTGCGTTGGGCTTTACGGAGCATAGCTTTGCCCATTGCACGAAGGTTGCGAAAGTAGCAGGGGATTTATTGGAGAAGTTAGGATATGATGCGCATGAGGTGGAACTGGCTCGTATCGCCGGTTTCATGCACGATATAGGCAATGTGGTGAACCGCATCGACCACGCCCAAAGTGGGGCTATGATGGCTTTTCGTATTTTGGATAAGATGGGAATGCCGCCTGAAGATGTGGCGACCGTTATTACAGCTATCGGAAACCATGACGAACAGACGGCTGCTGCTGTAAATGCCGTTGCAGCTGCTCTGATAATCGCTGATAAGACGGATGTGCGTCGCAGCCGTGTCCGTAACCGTTCCACGATTAATTTCGATATCCATGATCGGGTAAATTATGCAGCCGAAAAATCGGATGTTATATTGGAGCCGGATTCGAAAACGATCACTCTCGATTTAAAGATCAATACTGAAATTTGTGCCGTGATGGACTATTTCGAGATTTTTACCGGACGGATGCTACTTTGCAGGAAAGCAGCTGAATTTGTGAAATTTTGTGATGCTTTT
>CAJMMY010000054.1 GCA_905214605.1 uncultured bacterium
CGCCCTGACCGCCGCCGCTTCCGCGACTGCCGACATTCCCATTCTGGGCACCTCCGCAGAGGGCATCGACATGGCCGAAGACCGTGAGAAATTCGATGAGCTGCTGGAAGAGTTCCACATCAAGCGCCCGAAAGGCATGGGCGTGAATACGCTGGAAGAGGCCATTGAGGCTGCGGAAAAACTGGGCTACCCGGTGCTGCTCCGTCCCAGCTACGTCATCGGCGGTCAGAATATGATGATTGTCCATGACCGCGAGGCTGTGGAGCGCTACATGAACGTGATTCTATCCGGCGGCATTGAAAATCCCGTGCTGGTGGATAAGTACATGCCCGGCACGGAGCTGGAAGTGGACGTCATTTCCGACGGCACCAACGTGCTGATTCCCGGCATTATGGAACACGTGGAGCGGGCAGGCGTTCACTCCGGCGACTCCATTGCCGTGTATCCTCCCTATAATCTGACGGATAAAATGCAGGACACCATTGTGGACTGCTCCACGAAACTGGCACTGTCTCTGGGCACCAAGGGTCTGGTGAATATCCAGTACCTGATTTATGACGGCGAGCTGTACGTCATTGAGGTGAACCCCCGTGCCTCTCGTACTGTTCCTTACATTAGCAAAGTGACCGGCGTTCCCATGGTGGATTTGGCCTCCAAGGTAATGCTGGGCCAGAATCTGATGGATTTGGGCTACGGCTCCGGTCTGTACAAAACGCCTCCTTACTATGCAGTGAAGGTGCCCGTATTCTCCTTTGAGAAACTGACCGATGCAAACTCCATTCTGGGACCGGAGATGAAATCTACCGGCGAGGTTCTGGGCATCGGCAAGACCACCGCAGAGGCACTGTTTAAGGGTCTGACCGCTGCCGGTATTCGGGGAATTCCCAAACACGGCGGTATTCTGCTCAGCGTGGACGACCACGATTATCTGGAAATTCTGGATCTGGCTAAAAAGTTCTACGATCTGGGCATCAAGCTGTACGCAACTTCCGGCACGGCAGAAATGATTCGCACGCTGGACATTGAAGTCACCTCCGTGGAGGGCATCAGCGAGTCCGACCAGGTGTTCGACCTGATGGAAAGCGGCAAGATTCGCTGCGTGGTGTATACCGGCGCTTTGGTGGACGATACCCTGAGCGATTACATCAACCTGCACCGCTTTGCGCTGCGCCATGACATTCCTTGCCTGACCTCTCTGGATACGGCAAATGCATACGCAGATATCATTGCCAGCCGCTTTACCGAGCAGAACACCGAACTGGTGGACATCAACCACATGAGAACCCAGCGCCAGAAACTGACCTTCTCCAAGATGACCAGCTCCGGCAATGATTATATCTTCATCGACAACCGGGACGGCAGTGTGCCGACGCCGGAATCCATGTGCGCAAGCCTGTGCGACCGTCATACCGGCGTGGGCGCTCACGGTCTGATTCTCATTGAGAACTCCGATGTGGCTGACGCAAAAATGCGCATCTTCAACCAGAACGGTCTGGAAGGCGTGCTGATGGGCAACTCCATTCGTTCCGCAGCCAAGTTCCTCTATGACAACCGCATTGTGGTGAAAGAGGATATGGCCATTGAAACGAAAATCGGTGTGCGGAACGTGCATCTGTATATCACCGGCGGCAAGGTTTCTTCCGTCACGGTGGATATGGGCAAAGTGGACTTCACCCCGGCAAACATTCCCATGCTGGTGGATACGGATAAAGTAATCAACTATCCGCTGGAAGTGGGCGGCAAGCAGTGCAGTGTGACCTGCCTGTCTGTGGGCAATCCCCACTGCGTGATTTTTGTGGACCGTGTGGACAACAAGGACCTGCAGCAGATTACGGCAGAAATCGAGGATTGCGGCAAGTTCCCCGAGCACGTGAACGTGGAGCTGGTGCGGTACATCAACCCCTACACCCTGCGGATTCGCACTTGGGAAATCGACAACGGCGAGACCCGTGCCTGCGGCACCGGCGCCTGCGCTGCTGTGGCAGCAGCCGTGGAAAGCGGTCTGTGCAAAAAGAATACCGACATCACCGTAAAGCTGAAAGGCGGCGATTTGGTGGTCAATTACAATGACGACCGGATTCTGCTGTCCGGCGACACCAATCTGGTGTACGTTGGTGAACTGGAATACTAAGGGCATCGCGTAAAATACGGAACTCCCCCGGACAAACGTCCGGGGGAGTTTTTTGCAGGTTCGGGATTGTATCTGTGCGTATAAAACGGCAATAAAAAAACTCCCGCTGAAAACTCAGCGGGAGTTGATAAACGGATTTGGATTAGCCGTTCACGGTCTGCTTTGCAGCAACCTTGATGCCGGGGCCCATGGTAGAAGCGGTCACGCAGCTTCTGATGTAGGTGCCCTTTGCGGATGCGGGCTTTGCCTTGATGATGGCGTTGATCAGTGCATCGTAGTTCTCGAACAGCTTTTCGGGGCCGAAGGAGACTTTGCCGATGGGGCAGTGGATGATGTTGGTCTTATCCAGACGATACTCGATCTTACCAGCCTTGGACTCCTTCACTGCCTGAGCAATGTTGGGGGTCACAGTACCGGCTTTGGGAGAAGGCATCAGGCCCTTGGGACCCAGCACTTTACCCAGACGGCCAACGGTACCCATCATGTCGGGAGATGCGATGACCACGTCGAACTCAAACCAGTTCTCTTTCTGGATCTTCTCAACCAGATCCATGCCGCCGGCGTAATCTGCGCCTGCATCCAGAGCTTCCTGAATGCGCTCTTCCTTGCAGAAGACCAGAACGCGATTGGTTTTGCCGGTGCCGTGGGGCAGAACGATAGCGCCGCGGACCTGCTGGTCAGCATGACGGCCATCAACGCCCAGTCTCACGTGCAGTTCCACGGTCTCATCGAACTTTGCCTTGGAAGCCTTGCACACGATGTCGAATGCCTCCTGAGGGGCATAGGGAGTCTGTTTATCAAAAAGCTTTGCGCTTTCTTTGTAATTTTTACCTCTGAACAATTTCGTTTCCTCCTATTTTTGTGGTTTGCGGAAGCTGATTCCTCCCACGTTAAGGGGCGCAGCTTAGTCTCCGACGACGACGCCCATGCTGCGGCAAGTGCCGGCAATCATGCTCATGGCGGACTCGATGTCGGTGCAGTTGAGATCGGGCATCTTCTGCTCAGCGATCTTGCGAACATCTTCTTTGCTGATGGTTGCGACCTTATCTCTCTGGGGCACACCGGAAGCGTGCTCGATGCCGCATGCCTTCTTAATCAGCAGGGCTGCGGGAGGGGTCTTGGTGATGAAGCTGAAGCTGCGATCGGAATAAACCGTGATGACGACGGGGATCATCATGCCCATGTCGCCTTTGGTACGCTCGTTAAACTCTTTGGTGAACTGGCCGATGTTGATGCCGTACTGACCAAGAGCAGGACCTACAGGGGGAGCCGGAGTTGCTTTTCCTGCGGGAACCTGGAATCTGACATATCCAACTACTTTCTGTGCCAATTTAAGCACCTCTTTCTAATTATTCTTTAACAACCTCGACTTGATCCAGCTCGAGGTCAACCGGGGTCTCTCTTCCAAACATGGAGACCACTACGCGGACGCGGTTTTTCATAGTTTCCAGCTCCTCAACAATGCCGGAGAATCCAGCCAGAGGACCGTCGATAACTTTTACCGTATCGCCCACTTCAAATCCCACCACGATCTCATGACGTTCCACGCCGAGAGCGACGATTTCTTCGTCTGTCAGGGGGACTGCTTTACCGTCGGAACCGACAAAACCGGTAGCGCCGCGCACATTGCGGACCAAATGCCAGCTGTCATCGGTGAGGATCATTTTGACCAGAACGTAACCGGGGAATACTTTCCGCTCGATTTCCTTCGGGCCCTTTTCGGTTACCTCAGTGACGGTTTCCAGAGGGATGTTCACTTCCTGAATCAGGTCCTGCATCCGTCTGTTTTCTGCAGCCTTCATAATTGCGGCTGCAACTGCGTTTTCATAACCGGAGTATGTGTGGACCACATACCACTTTGCTTCTTCTGCCATCTCAGCCCACCAAAGTGATCAGGGCTTTGACACCCATCTGAGCGATCTGGTCGAAGCCCCAGATGCAAATGGCGCTGATCAGCATCACGACCAAAGCGACCGTGGTGTTGTTCACCATCTGTTTCTTCGTGGGCCAGATGACCTTTTTCAGTTCGCCCTTCATGTCGCGGAACCACTTCTTGACTTTACCCCAAGTAGACAGTTCCTCGCCTTTCTTCACAGCTTGCGTCGTGGCCTGGGCGGGAGCGCCCTTCTTCACGGCCTGTTTGGTAGGCTGCGCGGGAGCGCCGGCTTTCTTCTGTTCTTCAGCCATTTGGACACATCCTTTCGAAAGACTTACTTGGTTTCGCTGTGCACAGTGTGCTTGCGGCAGAACGGGCAATACTTATTCAGTTCAAGACGATCCGAAGTGTTCTTCTTGTTCTTCATGGTATCGTAGTTACGCTGCTTGCACTCATTGCATCTGAGTGTGATTTTGACGCGTGCGCCTGCTTTAGCCATAAATTCGGCACCTCCTTATAGAATTTGCCCCGTTGCGGGGGCCGTTGCCTCCCTGTTCCTTGCGAATGGGCGCAAAAAAGGAAACCCATCTGCTGACAGGTAAAGTAAGTTTACCACACACGCCCCCTGCGGTCAAGCCTTTTTTCACGGAAAATCCCTGATTTTTCAAGGGTTTGAGAGAAAAAAGTTGGCTTGTTTTCTTGCAGAATTTGTTGAAGTTTCCATGTTTCAAAAAATCCGGGGATTTTTTCCCATTTACTTTGCCATTTCCTGCAGATGATGCTATAATCTATCTCAAAATGAGGGTCCGGTATCTATCGGGCCGGGGTATTGATTTGGAGAAAAATATGACATATCAAGAGGCATTGACGTATATTCACAGTATTTCCTGGCGGGGCTCCAAGCCCGGCTTGGAGCGTATCAGCGGAATGATGGAACAGCTGGGCAATGTGCAGGAGGACCTGAAGTTCATTCATATTGCCGGAACCAACGGAAAAGGCTCCGTTTCGGCCATGCTGTCTTCCGTTCTGACGGCGGCGGGCTATCGCACCGGTCTGTTTATTTCCCCGTATATTATGCGGTTTAACGAACGGATGCAGGTCAACGGCATGCCCATTTCCGATGAGGAATTGGCAGAAATCGTTACAGAGGTACAGCCTGTGGCGGAATCCATGGCGGAACGGCCCACGGAGTTTGAAATCATCACCGCGGCAGCCTTTGTCTGGTTTGCCCGGCAGAAATGCGACATTGTGGTGTTGGAAACCGGTTTGGGCGGACGTCTGGACGCAACGAATCTGATTTCCAAAAATGTCTGCGCCGTGATTACCAATCTGGGAATGGACCATACGGAGTATCTGGGTAACACACTGGCGGAGATTGCCGGGGAGAAATGCGGAATTTTGAAACCGGGCTGCCCGGTGGTGGCATATCGCAGCGCACCGGAGGCAATGAAAGTGATTCGGGCGCGGGCAAAAGAATTGGAGTGCCCGGTGCGTACGGCGGATTTCGGAAAAATCAAGGCGCTGTCGGCGGATTTGCAGGGACAGACCTTCCAGTACAAGCAGTTCCCGGAGCTGACGGTGCATCTGCTGGGCGCGCATCAGTTGAAAAATGCGGCGGTGGCATTGGAAACCATTTCCGTGCTGCGGAAAGCCGGTTGGGAAATTCCCGATGAGGCCGTGGTGCATGGCTTGGACGCCACCCGTTGGCCGGGTCGGTTTGAAGTGCTGCAGGACAATCCCTTGGTCATTGTGGACGGAGCCCACAACCCTCAGGGCGTGGAGAGCTTGATTGCGGCAGTGAAGGAATATCTGCCGGGACAGCACATTGTGTGCGTCACCGGTGTGTTGGCGGATAAGGATTGGAAACCCATGATGGACCGGCTGAAAACCGTGGTGTCGGATTTCGTGGCGGTGACGCCGGATTCTCCCCGGGCACTGGGCAATGTGCGTCTGGCCCGGTATCTGACGGACCGGGAGCACTGGGTTTCCGTGGCAGATGACGTGGAAAAAGGCTTGACCGGCGCATTGGAGCGGGCAAAAGCCACCGGCGGCATGGTGCTGGCCTGCGGGTCTTTGTATATGGCGGCAGACGTTCGCCGCTTTTTCGGGAGGAATTGAATGCGTATCATGGCGATAGATTACGGGGATCAGCGCATTGGCTTGGCGGTTTCGGACGAACGGGCCATTCTGGTGGGCGATGCCTGGACCATGAAGGAATGGAATATGGAGCGGGCGGTGAAACGCATCGGCAAGCTGGTGACGGAACGGAACATCGGCAAGTTGGTGTTGGGGCTGCCCAAAAATATGGATGGCACAGAAGGCCCGCGGGCGGCCATCAGCCGGGAGTTTGCGGAGCTGCTGCGGCAGGAAACCGGGCTGGAGGTTGTGCTCTGGGACGAGCGGCGCTCCTCCATTGAGGCTCACGCCATACTCCATGCCAACGGCAGAAAAGAAAAAGATCATCGGAAGAATGTGGACGCGGTAGCGGCATCTCTGATGTTGGAAGGATATTTGGGTTCAATTTAATTCAAAAGGGAAATCTTTGAAAGCGCAAGGAGACAACGAACATGAGCGAAACAAATTTTAACATGGCAGCAGGCAGCATGGGTCGTACCATTGCCGTTCGGCTGAAACCCGGCACAGATGTGCTGGCAGGTCTGCAGGCCGCCTGCGAGCAGGCGGGCATCAAAAACGGTGCGATTGTCAGCTGCTTGGGCAGCTTGGCGAAGGTGTCGATCTGCAATCCTACGGAGCAGCCGGAATCTAAAGCCGGTTACGGCTACGGCACCCCCCAGATTCTTCACGGACCTTGGGAGCTGCTGGGCGCCTCCGGTGTGGTATGCCATGATTTGGACGGCAGCACAAACCTGCACGTTCACATCAATCTGAGCGACCCGGAGGGCAATGCTTACGGCGGCCATTTGGCACCGGGCACCACGGTACTGATTACGGTAGATGCAGTCATTGCCGAGGTGAAGGGCGTGGAAATGGAGCGCATTTACGATGACTCCATGGGATTCCCCATTCTGACCCCCAGACAGAGCGACTGAAACTGAATGTATGAAAAAAGCGCCCCCGCAGATGATTTCGTCTGCGGGGGCGCTTTTTTGGGGGGGGGAAATTTGGAACTTTCGGGGGATATATACTATTTTTGCGGCCGATTGGTTCCCAAGCGACTTTTTCCGAGTCGGGGGATTAAAAGGGAACC